>WGFY01000060.1 GCA_015491995.1 Mesoaciditoga sp. | reverse complement strand
GTAGAATTCTCATTTCGACCATCGCATCAAACAAGACTTCTTTTACATCCTTAATTTGTTCTATCTCCAGCAATGCCTTTATCGTTTCAAAGAGAAAATACGCTATGCTTAAAACTGTCATCCAATTATCCTGAGCTTTTTTATTTCTTATCCTACATTTTCCAAGACCAAATCCCGCTTTGGCAACCTGAAAGTACGTCTCTATGCTCCATCGCGATAAATACATTTCAAGTATTTCCTTACCATTTAATTCAAGATTACTTGCAGCTACAGCCATCCTCTTTCCATTTTCATTCTCGTTAAACACCATTTTCATTGGTACCCTTATTGATTGAAAATATCCTATCTCTTCATGTATCTTAAAAAGATGCCCTTTTATTTTTACCTCTTTGTCAAAAGCAATTTCTTTTTCCTTGAGGCCAATCTTTTTGCCTTCAAATTTAAGATTGGATTTTACCGCCCCAATCATATCCATTCCAAACCATTTGACACACGATTCTACAATCTGTCCATGGCTGTACCATGAATCCGCTATGAGTGTGTATCCTTCTTTTCCATTTTCCCTTAGCCAATCAATTAGCATGTCGTTTTTACTTTTTCCTTCACTAAAGAGCATATCTGTGACGGTGAATTTTCCTTCAACAAATGTTCCTATCGTCAATAGCACTTGCGCAATATGGCATCTTTTCTTCGCATGGTCATATACGTATTTAGAATACGGTATATCTTTCGATTTCCTCTCAAGATGCGTGTCATCTACTACCAACGTCTTCGTTGACCTCTTTAATAGCAATGCTCGAAACCTTACTTTTATCTCTTTGAAGAATTCATCGTGATCGCTTAAAAATCTCGACAATGTTGTACGATGAATTTTAACCATTGAACTTTCCGCTATTCTACTTATCTGTAACTTTCCCTGCAGTATTCCTTGAATCAAAATGGCCATATCTTTGAGGTAAAACCCTTCAATCTCAGAGAAAGGGAAAAATGATTTCAAAAAATTCAGAATAAATGGCATAATATCCATGCCGACAACACCTCCAATTTTGTGGGTTCAACAAAATTTTACATCTGGTGTTGTCGGTTTTTCAACCTTTATCTTGTTTTCAATGACTCCTTTTTTCTTTCAGATTAATATCGTTACTTTCACGCACATTAGGAGTAAATGACGTATAAAAGGAAGTGATTTTGTTGGTAGCAATAAGAGGTGCCATCTTTGTGAAAGAAGATTCTCCAGAAGAGATCGAAAAAGCCACAAATCTCATAATGGATAAGATTTACTCTCTCAATTTTATAAAAGATGAAGAAGTGGTAAGCGTTATTTTCAGCCTTACCAAAGATCTTAGAGCGATGAACCCTGTCACAATTTTCAGAAGATCAGATCATAACGTTCTTTTAATGTGTTTTCAAGAGGCGGATTTTGAGAAGCCTCCCGAAAAAGTTTTAAGGGTGATGATCTTGGTTGAAAGAAATATGAAGTCCAAAATTGTCAACGTTTATGAAAATGGAGCGGATACGCTAAAAAATGGAGGTGGATCGATTGATAGTACATGTGATAAACGGCCCCAATCTCAACATGCTTTCCAAGCGTGATCTTACAATCTACGGTACAAATAGATACGATGAAATGACGGATAAAATAAAGGCTTGGTCTGAGGAAGAAAACATAAAAATTGTTTTCTTCCAATCCAATCACGAAGGAGAGCTTATAGATTACATACAAAAACTGCATGATGAAGATGGGATGGTTATGAATCCCGGTGCGTTTGCGCATTACAGTTATGCTCTCAGAGATGTTTTGGAAATATTCAAAGGCCCTAAGATCGAAGTTCATATCTCAAATATTTTCAATCGTGAAGAATTCCGCTCTCATAGCGTGACTGCTGTTGCTTGTAATGGCATGTCTGTGGGTTGGGGTGGAAAGGGTATATTTTGGCAATTCAAAGCATACTCATCGATTTGAAAACTCAACGGTGAACTTACTTCCTTTTCCAATCTTGGATTGAACTTTTATTTGAGCATTCATCGCATCTGCGATCTTTTTCGCTATCGAAAGCCCTATTCCAAATCCTTTTTCGCTCCTGGAATAATCAGCTCTGTAAAAACGATCGAAGATGTGGTCAATCATGTCTTCACCGATTCCAATTCCAAAATCTTCAACAGATATCTTATCGTTTCCTACTGAAATTATCACTTTTTTTGTTTCGGATGAATACCTAACGGCGTTGTTTACAAGGATGCGAAGGATCTTTTTCAACCCTGAATTATCCGTTTTCGCGCTTCCGCTTCCTACCACTTGAAAATCAAAATTGGAATATAACTCTTCGCTTTCCTCCCTCACCTCTTCAGCAATTTCTTTCAGGTTTACATCCTCCAAATTAACTTCTAAATTTCCCTTTGAGAGATTTAAAAGCGATTCGACCATTGAACCGAGTCTTTTGACGGAAACCCTCATATCCTCTAAACTGTCGTTCAGCACTTTTGAGTCATCTTTTCCCCACCTTAAAAGCATTTTTAAGTTCGCAAGAATGGATGAAAGAGGTGTTCTTAACTCATGAGAAGCATCCGAGACGAATTGTTCTTGTCTTTCAAATCCATCTTTAAGGCGCAAAAGCATGGAATTAAGCGTATCGGCTAAGTGTTGATACTCTCGATAGCGCTGCTCTGGGATTTTCGTATCAAGCTTTGACACTTTCACTTCTTCGAGTTGAGATGAAATTTTCTTAAGAGGATTCAGCACCTCACTTGAAAAAAGTAA
This sequence comes from Mesoaciditoga sp., assembly GCA_015491995.1. Lineage (GTDB taxonomy): Bacteria > Thermotogota > Thermotogae > Mesoaciditogales > Mesoaciditogaceae > WGFY01. The sequence continues at coordinate 16,291 of WGFY01000060.1, read as the reverse complement.
TCCCACCATGACCACGACGATTGCCGATGCAAAAGAAAGCAAAATAGTGAAGAAATTTAGGGTGTTTTCCAACACTTTCAACTGGTAAGCCGGCGCAATGAGCACAAGCTCTTTCCCTTCAATTTTTCCGAGACTTACAAAAACGTAAGGAGCGCCTTGCAAATAACTTATTTCTGGGAATCTTTGCGGCATTTTGATATAACTCTTTATGTCATACGGATCTGAAACTATCTTTTCGCCGTATATTACCGTGTACTCGTTGAAAACTTTAGACCTTTGACCACTTCTCAGTCCGTTTCCCATGGAATTCTCAAATATGCGAGAAAACTCACTTGAAATGGTATGTGAATAGTTTATCAGCGTATATCTCACAACCAAGGATTTGGTTAAAAATATGGAAGAGAAAACTATTGCAAATGTGATTGCAGAGTAGAAAATCGTTATGCTCAAAGAAAGACTAATCTTTTCTGAACGCATAGCCCACTCCCCTCACAGTTTTCAGCATCTCAGAAACCCTTCCAAGTTTCTTCCTCAAGTAGTTAACATAGACTTCCACAACATTTGGATTTTCCCAACCATCAAATCCCCAAACTTTTTCGAGAAGATCTTCTTTTGACAAAACCATTCCTTTGGCTTTCATCAACTCATAAAGAAGGCGAAATTCGGTTGGTGTTAGAGAAATTTCCACGTTGTTAACAAACACACGCATTTCGAGAGGCTTTATCTCCACATTCCCCACTTTTAACGAATCTCCCATGTTCATTCGACTCATCAAAGCTTCTATTCTTGCCAATATTTCTTCTATTTCAAATGGTTTGGTCACGTAGTCATCCATTCCTGATTTAAAACCTTCTAATTTGTCGTTCAATTCCGTTTTGGCCGTGATCGCTATTATCCCAACGTCATTGAAAGTTTCTTTCAATCTTTTTGCCACTGAGAATCCATCAAGCTTTGGTAGCATTATGTCGAGCAATACCACGTGAGGAGCAAATTCTTTGGAAATTTCGATGGCTTTTTCACCATCTTCTGCCACTTTCGTTTCAAATCCCTCGTGGGAAAGCTCCAGCTCTAAGACTCGTGCTATTTGAGAATTATCCTCGACTATCAAAATTTTTCGTTTCATATCCATCGCCTCATTTCTTACCTTAAAGTGATGATACACTTTTACACATCATATTTAAAAATTCTCTAAGCGTTTTCTAAGGAAAAGCCAAGCTTCCTCTAAGCTTCGGAGTATAAGATACAGATGTGAAAGGGCAAAAGAGCCCAATCAAAAAGGAGGTAATTAAAATGAATAAAAAGATCATGAGTGTAACATCCATACTTGCGGCGTTGGCTTTGATAATAGGATTAGTCGCTCCAGCAATGGCTGCCACAACGACAGCTGAAAGTGTTCGAACCATGCTTTTGAACGCATTACATGAAGAAAGAGTGGCAGCGGCAACCTATCAGGCGATAATAGATGAATTCGGAAAAGTTGAACCATTCACCAACATCTTAAAAGCGGAAGAACAACACATAGCGGCAGTTGAAAATCTGTTAAAAGTGAACGGTATTAAAATACCAGCAAACAACGTTGCAGCCACGGCTCCAAAAACACTTGAAGAATCTTACACCCTTGCAATTAACGTAGAAAAAGAAGATATAGCACTTTACGAAGAAATGTACCCCAACCTTTCAGACACGATGATAAAAACCGTTTTCACGAGACTTTCCAACGCATCTCAAAGGCATCTTCAAGCGTTCGAAACGTACGCAAACGGACAGACACCGCAGGGCAAGTACATGGTCAGAAAAGGAAGAAAAAGTGGAAGTCAAATTGGCATGAACAACGTTCAAGGCAGAAATCAAGGCAAAATGTACAGACAAAGAGATGAAATGCAAAATGGTAATTGCAACCCGCAAAATGGAAGAAACACTCCTCAAGGAAATCGTTCTGGTCAACGCGGAAGGAACAATCAAGGAAGAAAATGATATAAAAGGCACGCTACCGCGTGCCTTTTATCAACCAATGAGAAACTTCAATACTTCACAAGACTACCTTTTTCTCTCGCTCTGTTGAAACCCTATCTGAACGTTAACAGGCCCGCAGACATGTCAGCACCGTGGGATCCTATACGATAAGAGGAAAAAGGGTGATAGATTTTCTTAAAGACTCGAAAATTGAATCGATAAAATGGTTTCTCAATCTCAAATTATGCAAGTTTAAAAAACACACGAATTTTCTGCTAACGTCATTCCGGCCACCGAGCCGGAATCTTGGTTTGAAGAGATCCTGAATCAAATTCAGGATGATTGTTAATCAGAATGATCGTTAGTTGAATCAGACTCGACTTGCATAATTTGAGAGTAATAAGGAACATCAAAAATGTTTCAAAAATTGAGTATACATACGTTCATGAAAGAATTAATAGCATTTTGATATAATGGGAAGGCCAAAAATGAAAGGAAGAAGATAACTTTGATTGCTGTTCTTTTTAATTACTTGAGTTCCCTTACGCTTCATATAATTCAAGCAAGTGGATATTTTGGTATTTTTCTTTCCATGGCACTTGAGAGTTTTATAATACCAATTCCAAGTGAAGTTATATTACCATTTGGGGGATATCTTGCCTCTTCTGGTGTTCTTAACGTTTTGGGAGTTGTACTTGCGGGAACAACAGGAGGAACTATAGGCTCGATAGCTCTTTATTATGTATCGGCTATTTTCGGAAACACGTTCATCAAAAAGTGGGGTAAATACATATTTATTTCTGAAGAACATATTGAAATGACAAGTGAATGGTTTAAAAAATATGGAAGCTTTGCCATCTTCACAACAAGATTGCTGCCAATAGTTAGGGGGCTTATCTCTATACCAGCTGGAATAGCCAAAATGAACATCTGGCCATTCACCATTTACACTTTTTTAGGCACGTTCATTTGGTCTTTGATACTAACATATTTTGGTTTTCAATTAGGCTTATCGAATATTGGCACACATTTGGTATGGCTTGTAACGCTTTCTGTTGCAGGCATAGCCGTTGTCATATACATTCTTTCTCATCTTGCAAAACAACATCCCAAACTTTTTGGTATTTTAATAAATACTTCTTTGTGGCTAGTTTTAGCTTTTTTCATTTCTTATTCACTCTATGAATCTTTTTTCCCCATTACAACTACAAATTTAAACTACATCAATGTTGAAAAAATCCAAAATAAAATGGATGGAAAAGAATTCTCGTTTTACGTAGTTGGAAACACCTTTGAAAATTTGCACGCACTCGAAAACATACCTATTTCCAAAAATTCATCCGAGAATGTTTTTATTATGAGTTTAGGAAACATGGTTTATTCCGGAGACAAAACCAAGTACAGAATACTCCTTCATGAAATAAAAAGATTAGATGTTCCCTTTCTAACAATCCCAGGTCCTTTGGAATTGAAAGATGGAGGGTACCAAAATTATTACAACATATTTGGAAATTACGATTACGCCTTTGAAGTTGACGGCATACGATTTATATTGCTTAACGATGCTAATGGAAAAATTACTCCCCAACAGTTTAACTGGCTTTCAAATAAGATATCGCAATCACAAACTTCCAATTTTTCATCGTTAGTTGTGGCGTTAAACGTCCCTCCTTCATGGGCTCGAGTTGATTCAAATTTTACCCTTGATAGAAACAATTCCAACCGCCTAAAAGATACCTTAGAAGAAGCCTTAGGTTTTCACGAGAAATTGCTTTTATCCATTGGATATACCACAACCATATCATCATCTCCAATAAGATACGCGCTTGTGAGTAAGGAAAAATACTTCCACATTCGAGTGGCTAATCACAACTTGAATATAAAAATCAGAAAATTCAGAACGCAAAAAACAGCCAACGCTTGGATGGAAACAAGTTCTGTGTATCTGTATTCTTTATGGGTATTGGAATGGCCCCTCATAGGCATCATAGGTATAGCGATACTTATAGGTTGGTTTTTCTTTAAGCATTATGAGATTATCGTCAAAATCAGAAGAAGAAAATAAAAAACAAACTTAATATGAAAAGGAAGGAGAATATCATTGAGAAAATGAAAATAGCATTATTTTCTGATACTTATGAAGAAGGATACGGAGGAGTAACAGTTTATGTAAGAGAATTATCACAATTTCTTATAAATCAGGGACATACAGTTAAAGTGTTCGTATGGGAAAGCGATAAATTGACTAACGAAGACAGGAAGATTTGCGAAACATTTCCAGGGATGAAAGTCGTAAAAGAAGTAAGAGGAAAAATCGGGATAGCGCCCGCTAGCATGTTTTTAAAAACTAAGAAATTCGCGCCTGATCTAATTCATAATCACAGTCAATACACAATGGGATGGCATGCTGTGGCAATTTCGAAAATATTGAAGATACCATTGATACATCATCATCATACATACTTGGAAAAGATGACGCATTACTTGCCGGCTATACTCAGAAAAACGGAAAGATTGGCTCATCATTCAATGAAATCGTACACAAAATTATTTTTCAACTCTGGGAATATGGTTATAACTCCCACTCAGGTTATGAAAGATTATCTAAAAAGTGTGGGGGTGAGAAAAACCATAAAAGTGGTTCCATTTGGTATAGACCTTACCAGATTTAATAAAAAAAGTGTAGAAAAAGATGGCGATTTTACGTTTCTGTATGCTGGAAGGTTTAACGAAGAAAAAAATATCGATCTTTTATTGAGATACTTCAAAGATTTTTCTTATGGAAAAGATGTAAAGTTAAAGCTTATCGGCAGCGGCCCTGAAGAAGAAAAAATTAAGGAGTTCATTGCTGAGAATAATTTAAAAAATAAAATTGAAATTTTAGGATGGAAAAGAAGAGAAGAACTGCCGCTCTATTACTCGTCAGCGGATTGTTTTATAACTCTTTCAGATTCCGAAACGTTCGGAATAGTAATTTTAGAAGCAATGGCATGTGGGTTGCCAGTAATAGGTGCAAATGCGGCTTCAATTCCTGAGTTAATTCAAGATAAAATAAACGATTTTTTGGTTGATATAGAGGACGAAAGTTCCGTTTTAGATAAAATGACCTTGTTGTATAAAGATCAAAATCTGCAAAGAACATTCTCCGAAAATTCTATAAAAATAGCTCACACATTCGATAAACGTTTGATATTCAAAAAATTAGAAAACATCTATTTTGATCTCGTTAGAAATTTTCACGGCTAATTCATTTACTAATCAAATAACACAAATTGCTTTTAATCTAAGAGAATCAACAAATACATGAAAAGTGGAAGAGTTCCAACTTCATAAAATTCAAAACTTGCCCCTGATTTTCAGTGGAACTGTCAACACCAACCAAAAAGTAGAGAAAACACCAAGCTAATTTGTGAGAAAACGCCGGAGTTTCATCTTTCGTACACGATTTCTCCACTTAAGTATGTTTTGCTGACGTTTAACTCTTTGTCCAACAGAACAAGGTTTGCCTTATATCCTTCTTTTATTCTACCTATGTTTTTGATCTTCAAATTGATCGCCGTGTTGTAAGATGAAACTCTTGACAATTCTTTCAAAGAACAGTTCGTGAATCTCTTGAAATTCTTCACAGCTTGCCCAAAAAGCAATGTACTTCCTGCAAGTGATCCGTTAGAAAGTGTAGCTTTACCATCTTTCACGCTAACTTTTAGCCCACCAAGATCGTATTTCCCGTCTTTCAAAACAGCGGCCTCTATGGAATCGGTTATCAACATTATCTTACCTGCCCCTTTTGTTCTGTAAACCATATCGACAAATTCCGGTGCAAGATGGACACCGTCCACGATCATTTCAACGTTGAAATCAAGGTAGAATCCCGCACCAACTCCTCCAAGTTCTCTGTGATGAAGTGATTTTATGGCGTTGGGAAAGTGCGTTATTCGATCCACACCGTTCAAAAAGGCACGCTTCATATCCAAAAAATTCGCATCCGTGTGTCCCAACGATATAACGGTTCCGTTTTCTTTTAGTCGCGGCAAAACATCGTAAAAACCGCCGACCTCTGGAGCCATTGTAATGAGCCTTACATGAGGATATAAAACATTTTCCATCTCTTTTGCAGTTGCATTTCGTATTGTCTTTTGATTTTGGGCACCTTTTTTACCAACATTTATATAAGGGCCTTCGTAGTGAATACCGTAAACGGATGTACTTGTCCTCTCTTTTATGTACTCACCTACGAGGGTTGAAACATGAATCATATCCTTTTCATTTGCAGAGACCGTTGTAGGAAGAAAAGCTGTAACACCTTGTGAATAAAGGAAATTTTCCCATTTTCCAAGTTCCTCTTTGCTCATCTTCATCGTGTCTATTCCGGCACAACCGTGGGTATGCGGATCCACAAATCCCGGCATCAATATGGCATCGTATTTTTTCAATTCTCTTGGTGAAATGCTTTTTATCTTTCCGCTTTCCAAAAGTACGTCTCCCGTGAATTCACCTTTAACGGGATCGACTATAAGAACATTTTCTATTCTCATCTTCATAGCTTCACCTCATTCATTGAAATCTCAAAACTATTTTACCATCTTGATACACTTTGTTCAATTTATAATAAGTCTAACGTACATGGCACAATACGGGTGGCTAAAACAGGAGAGAAAAGTGTATATACAAGTTTAATGAAAATATAATTGTATGTACACCTTTTTCGTGTATCGTTTCAGTTGGAGGCGATATCGTGGAGGAAGTTATGATGTGGAAGTACTTCGCTCACATATATAGGGATCTTCGTAACAGAATTTCGGCACGGTTGAGAAAATACAACATTGGAAGTGGTCAAAGCGAAGTGCTGAGATTTTTATTTCACGCTGGCGATGGAAAAAGTCAGGATGAGATAAGCAGGGAACTCGAACTCGACAACACGACAGTGACTCGGGCAATTCAGAGGCTCGCAAAGAATGGGTATGTCGTAAAAATCAAGGATGAAAAGGACAGGAGGATCAACAGAATTTATCTAACGGAAAAGGCCGAAAAGGTGGATTCGATAGCGAAAGACACCAAAGAAAAAGTTTTTGAAATCCTTGTTGATGGCGTGAGTGATGATGAGCTCGAAATCTTCATGAAGGTACTCAAAAGAATGTATGTGAACATGGAAAACACCGGTGAGGAAATCCACTTTGAATGATAGAAGCAAGATGCTTGCCGAAGAGAAGGTAGGTTCTTTACTTTTCAAACTTTCTCTTCCGGCAGCTGTCGGGATGATAGCTCAATCGCTTTACAACGTTATCGATGCCATCTTCATAGGCAGAGGTGTTGGGCCGATGGGAATCGCCGGTGTGGCCATCGATTTTCCGATACAACTTTTGATAATGGCCATGGCCCAAATGATAGGCATAGGTGCTGCATCCATAATATCTAGAAGCTTAGGTAATCAGGACAGAGAGCGTGCGGAAAAGACGATGGGTAATCTCTTTTCGCTCGCCATCCTTACAGGTGTTTTGATCACAATTTTTGGGCTTTGGTTTTTAGGACCACTTTTGGTGCTTTTCGGATCGACTAAAGGAATACTGCCGTACGCGAGGGATTACATGAGTGTGATCTTTTTCGGAACGCTCTTCATGATATTCGGTATGTCTACGAACAACGTGGTGAGAGCCGAGGGAAACGCGAAAGTGGCAATGGGAACTATGCTTTTGGGTGCGGGAACGAACACGGTACTTGATCCGGTGTTCATATTCGGGCTCCATATGGGAATGCAAGGTGCGGCGCTCGCGACCATAATCTCGCAGATGGCGACCTTTACATGGCTTGTTCAGTATTTCCTTAGCGGAAAAAGCGTCATGAAGTTCCATTTCAAAAATTTGAAATTCGACAGATCGATAGTCAAAGAAACTTTTTCCGTGGGTTTGTCTGCCTTCGTTAGGCAATCGTCGGGGAGTATTTTGGCGGGAATACTGAATCACACGCTTGCATTTTACGGAGGAAACTTGGCTATAACGATTTACGGGCTGATAAACAGACTTTTGTCTTTCTTCCTAATGCCGGCATTTGGTATAGGCCAAGGATTTCAACCGATAGCCGGCTTCAGTTACGGATCTAAGAGATACGACAGGACGAAAAAGAGTATCTACCTCGCGATCATTGTCGCCTCTGTCATAACGACCACAGGATTTCTGATCATGGAACTATTTGCGACCCAATTGATAGGTATGTTCACAACCGATCGTTCGCTCATCTCGGCAAGTGTCGGTCCCTTGAGGATCATGATCCTGATGTTCTCTTTTGTTGGATTCATGACCATAGTTTCCACCCTTTTTCAAGCTATAGGAAAGGCGATACCGGCATTTATCCTTTCGATGACAAGACAGATAATATTCCTGATACCTCTCGTATTGATTTTGCCGAGATTCATGAATCTGTCTGGTGTGTGGATCTCTTTTCCTCTTGCCAGTTTTTTCACCATGATTCTTACGATTGTCATGTTCGTCATCGAGATGAAGAATTTGAAACGTAAGATGATGGAAATCAAAAAATCTTTGGAAAGTGAAAAGGTATATCAGGAATGAGATCGAACGCGGAAGAGATTCACCTTTTGGTTTTGAAGACCTTGGCTTTAGATGGCTTCTCTTACACTTTGAAAACAAGCGTCGGTAGAAGGTGTTTGATAATCAACCATTTTTTCAAGATATGGTTGAATTTGGAATTTGGAAAAGAGGTGAAAGAATGGACCAAGTTGCGATCGCAGAGTACGATTCAAAATGGCCAAAGATGTTCGAAGATGAAAAGCGAAAGATAAAATCTTTGAATGAAAAAGTGAGTATAGAGCATATAGGAAGTACATCTGTTGAAGGGGCATGCGCAAAGCCCATAATAGATATCCTTGTGGGCGTGGAAAAATTGGGAATTGCAAACGAATTGGTTGAAAAGCTCAAAGCACTTGGGTATGAATACATAGCAAAATTTGAAGAAGAAATCCCCGATAGAAGATATCTTCAAAAGAAGGGTTTCCACATTCATACAGTTGAAAAAGGCGGAGAATTTTGGAATTCCCATATTCTTTTTAGAGACTTCCTACGTGAACATCCTTTTAGCGTTCAAGCCTATTGCGTACTGAAAAGAAATCTTGCAACGAGATACAAGAATGATAGAAATGCTTACACTGACGCCAAAGGGGAATTCATACGCGGGATTTTGGAAGGATTGAAAAACCTTCCTGATGCCAAATTAATTTGAACAAATCAATAAATGTTACCAGCATGAATATTATCTATTTCAAAAATAACAAAATTCATTTTTGTGATTTCATGTATGATTTCAAGAATTTCCGAGAAAAGAAGGAGGCATACTTCATGCTGAATGTTGGCCTATTTACTGATTTTATTGACGTTAATTACTTAATACTCACGTACAACGTGAGCAGTAAACGTGAACTATTCCGTCGTATAGATGGCAAAGCCTTCTTTGAAATAAGTCGATAAAAATATTCACAAGATGCCTTTAGGCATAGCTTTAACAAGCTTTTTGTTTACTTTTCCTTTATTAGCCATTTCTAAAAGAATATCTATGGATTCTTCATGTGTGTGTGCGTATTTACGATAAGGTCTTTCTTGCCTTAAAGCTGAATAAATATCAGCGACTGTGAGTATTTGAGCTCCTATTGATAAATTACTTTTATCAAGTCCAAAGGGATAACCCGAACCATCTAAAAATTCATGGTGAGAACTCGCTATATGTATTATTTCCTCATCAAGATCAATCTGTTTTAAAAAGGAGTACGTATAGTAAGCATGTGATTTCATCGTTAGCCAATCTTTTTCATTCAATTTTCCATGATATTCAAGAACATTAACAGGAACGAACAGCTTGCCAATATCATGTAAAAAACCAGCAATTTCTATGGTTTTATAATTTTTTTCGCTTAATCCTATTTTTTTTGCAATAGCAGAGCTAACAACAGCCACATCTCTTGAATGGGTTAGAGTGAAATTGCTTTTTTTATCTATGAAAGTTTCGGCTAATGATTTTGCTATTTGAGAAAAGTCGTAGATACTTAAACTTATGATATTCTCTTCGACATGTGAGTTAAAATATCTCTTTATTTCATTCACATTTGATAATGTTATCAGAAAATAATCATTTTTAGAAATTTTGAGGAAGGCATCAAGTATTTCTCTAAAGCTCGGTTTATCTTTGTAAAGTAGATAAACTTTTCTATTTAACCGCGTGGTGGTATAAAAACTTTCTTTTTTTAGCAGAACGTCGATTTCATCACTGAAATAAATGATTTTAGAAATGATGTTATTTGTATCTATGTTGTGATGATCTTTAACGACCAGAGCTATATCTTCAAAAAGAGGTATCATTTTGAGGACTTCGTATCCAACTAAGGCGTGATGTTGTAATTTGTCACTGTTCCTGTTTTCAATCTCAAATAAAATAGAACTTTCACTTTCTGAGACTCCTATATCGTGCAAAAGACTTGATAAGTAAAGTAACGTTCTGTTTCTTTTATGAAAATCAAGCTCGTAAGATATGAGCACAGCGATAAATGCCACTCTTAACGTGTGAGCGCTTAGACCGTTGAGAACAATATCAAATGATGATGAGAGATTTTCGATTAACCTTGTAAAATTTACCTTTCTGCGAAAAATCACATCTACCCCCTTAAGTTATAACAAGATTTGTACGAATCACGTTCGAAAAATCATAATATTATACAACTCTTTTTGCCTTTTGGCAATCAGCTCGCGTCGTGCGTGAATATTAAAAAAATTCGGCTCTATCATCGAAGACACTCTGAAATGTTATACGATGCAAGACGGAAAATTCATAGATGCTTACTTAATGGCAAGGATGAAATGTGGTTAATTGAGAAATTTCACATAGTATCTCAAGAAGTTCTCTTTCAAATATAAGAAGAAGCGATTGTTTTTATGCCATTCGTAACTTTTCGAGGCATTTTTCAAAGAATCGTAATCTCAATTTGTTAGAATAGTTTGTAAAACGAACTTGTTTAAGGGAGACAATGATGGCTAAAAGTTCGCAAAATGGAAGATTGATCATTTCGAGTCTCGATCACTTCACGGTTGACTGGTTTACGACATTTCTTGTACCACTTTTGCCACTTGTGGCAACGGAATTTTCACTTCAAAAGGGTACAGCAGCTTTCATATCGGCAACGATGATCGTAATCGCCGCATTTTCGCAACCAATTGGTGCGATTTTAGGTGAAAAATTCAACGCGCAGATGGTCGAAGCTGTGGGCATCCTTATGGCGGCAGTTTTCATGTCTTTGATAGGTTTGGCCATAAATGTTTGGGTGCTTGTTTTCTTTTTGGTTTTGGGAAACTTTGGAAATGCATTATTCCATCCAAATGCGGCTGGGTACGTTGGAAGCATGCCTTTCAAGAAAAAGCACACGGCCATGTCTATTTTCTCAATAGGTGGCGCACTTGGAAGAGCATCAGCACCGTTGATAATAGTTTGGTACATAAGTGCTTTTGGCATGAGAAACATGTACTTTATAGCCGCGATGGGTGTTGTGATGGCGATACTTACCAACATCTACCTCTTTTCTGATGGAAAGAAAATAAGCGTGAAAAACCCCAAAAAGGAAGGATTCAACCTTAGAAATGCTTTCAAGGTAAAAGGAGTTACAAGGCTCATGTTTTTGATACTCTTCAAAACGCTCGCAATGAGAAGCTTCTTCATTCTCGTCCCCTTGTATCTCGTCTCCATTGGATTTCATATTTTTCTTGGCGGTTTTTTTCTCACTTTCTCAGCTCTTGCCGGTGTCGTGGGAAATTATCTTGGAGCCTTCCTCGCAGATAAAATAGGTCCCAAAAATGTGAACGTGATTTCACTCTTCGCCTCGTTCCCATTTGCTTTTCTCTTCATGATTGGCGGTAGCACTTATTTCATGTTATCGATGTACACGTTGATGACTTTTTTCGCATCTTTCGGCCTCGCGTTCAACATTTCTTACATGCAAGGTTTTCTTCCAGAACACAGAGAAGTTGCATCAAGTATGGCAATGGGTATCCCCTGGGGAGTGGCGGGTATCGCTTTCATGGGATTGAGTCTTTTGGCCAACTATGTCGGACTTCACACTGTGCTTTACATCGGAGGTTTTGCTCTTCTCGCGTCGGCTTTGATAGCACTTGGATTGCCAAAAATCGAAACGAAAGTTCAACGATGAAATTTTACGGTCTTCGTTAAAAGAGGCCATCTCGTTGTTGTAACTCATCGAAGAAAAATCCATTCATGGACCAACTCCAAAGAATGAAACACAAACTTATTTGATATATGCACTATATGCAAAATGTAGATTGAAAAAGTCATCTTTTAATGATAGAATCTTTTTGGTGGTTATTGAGAAACATTCTCAACTAAGATACCGGTCAGAGGATTACACCAGAACAGCCATGAGAGAATTGAACATGGTTGTTTCATAGAAAAGAGGTGTGTTGTATGACCGAAAAAAGAGGAAAGCTTTTGCGTTTTTTAGCAATAATGGGTCCTGGAATCGTTGTTATGCTCGCAGATACAGATGTTGGCAGTATTATCACCGCCGCACAAAGTGGTGCCGTATGGGGTTACAAACTTCTTCCAATTCAATTCATCTTGATCCCAATTCTTTACGTTATTCAAGAACTGACGGTACGTCTTGGCGCGGTCACCGGAAAAGGTCATGGTGAGCTTATAAAAGAGCGTTTTGGAAAACCTTGGGCATGGATAGCAACCTCCACTTTGATAATTGCCAGCACGGGGGCGTTGATAACCGAAATGGCTGGCATAGGAATGATAGGAACTCTTGTGGGAATACCAGAAGTTTTAACTGTGTGGGGTATCGTGATCGTGCTTTCGATCATAGTGTTGACCGGTAGTTATCGATCTGTGGAAAGAATCGCCATAATTTTGGGTAGTGCCGAACTCATCTTCGTCGTAATAGCCATTTGGGCGCATCCAAATATCGGCAGCATTGCCGCCGGATTTACAAAAATACCATTAGGAAATCGAAATTATCTTTATCTAACGGCTGCCAATATTGGAGCAGTTATAATGCCATGGATGATATTTTATCAGCAATCGGCGGTGGTTGACAAGGGTTTGAAGTCAAAAGATATCAAAATGTCAAGATGGGACACGTTGATCGGAGCGATCGTAACTCAGATCATAATGAGCGCAGTTTTAGTGGTTACGGCCGCAACCGTAGGGAAAACAAATCCCGGACAGCCCTTGCAAAATGTTCAACAGATAATCATGACGTTGACTCCTTTCATAGGGCGCGGTGCTGGAGAGATCCTTCTTTCGGCCGGAATCATTGGAGCTGGGCTTGTTGCTGCCATTGTCGTTTCACTCGCAGTTGCATGGGGATTGGGAGAAGTGACCGGCTACAATCACTCTCTTGCTTATAACCCCAAAAAAGCCCCGTTTTTTTACATAACGTACATTTCCATGCTCGCATTCGCTGGCATTCTTCTCAGCATTCCAAACATCAATTTGATAGGTTTAAGTGTAGGTGTGCAAGTGATGAACGCACTACTCCTTCCAATTGTCCTTGGATTTTTGTACATGCTGGCTTTAAAAGCTCTTCCAAAATCTTACAGATTAAAGGGGAAAAAGGCTTTCTTAGTTGGTGGTGTGATAACGATAACTTGTCTCTTTAGCGTCGTAGCAATACTCATCTGATGATCAATTCACGTTGTGCGTCGCTTTCTTGCAACTCACAAAGCCTGAGTCTCTGTTTTGCCAACGATTTTGCTTAGAATTCAAACTGATAGCTTTTCAACTACACTTTTCAACAATTCGACTAATTTTTGGCATTCGATCTTATCTCATCAAATTTCGATAGTGCAAGTGACATGTCTTTAGAGTCCAAAGCGCTGTAAACATCATTAGCACCTTCATGAACCCTTTGATGAAATTCTCCTATTTTTTCCCAAGTTTTTTCAAGCCCTTTAGGGGCTGGGGCTGATCCATAAAAAATCCCCAAATTGCATCTTTTGGGGTTCAGCTCCAAATCTCTTTTCGCATCGCTGTTGATTATTTCTTCGAGTTTTTTGATCCACTTTTGGTGATCGCCGCCACATTGGAAACTGATTTTCCAACTTCGTTTTTTTCCTTAAAAATGCACTTTATTTTTGAGTTTACGGATTAGTCGAGTAGTAGTTTTCGTAATTTTCCTTGCTTTATTGTTCTAAAACGCTTTGAGAAAGTGGGGCATTTAAAAATTCCATATTTTACCTCCTTTTTAGGTTTTTCATATCCGATCATACAAGCTTTCGTGTTGGAGTGATCGAAATCCATACATCAACAGCACGCTGTGATATACTTGTAACAAAATTAGTTCTTCTTTCTTCGCCATCAAGGGGTGCAATAATTTGAAGAAAAAAATTTTCACTCACCTTGGCCACGCATTTGACGATCTTGAGCAGGTACAGTTTGTGATGAAAGAGATCGTTAATGGCACCAAAATAGACGAAATAAAAAGGAAATTCGTAGAGGAAAACCCCTTAGGAATTAAAACCGAGAGTACAAGAAAGAGATACATAAATTGGATTATAAGCGGATACGTTAAAGGTTTTAAACAAAAAGAGCTTGAAATATTTGCAAAGGTCATTTCAGATGAAAAAGTTCATCCCCAAACAAAAAAGGAAATCATGTTTTGGAAGAATTGCAGATCGGACGATCTGGTGCGAAAGATCACGCTCGATTTTATATTCAAAAAATTCCACAACATGAAATATTTCGAAAGAAAAGAACTTTTCAATTTTGTATCGCAAGAAGTTTCACTTAACCTCAGCACTGTAAACAAACACGTAAGCGGATCTTACGTGGAATGGGAGTAATTTCTTCAGAAAAAAATTTTCATGAATTCAGATTTTATCGTCCAAACATCGAATCGATGATATTTTTACTTTTCCACCTTTTAAATTTAAAACAAACATCATTCCAAATCCTCAAAGCCGATGATTTTAAATGCCTTTTGGTATCGGAAAGAGAGCTAATTTCTATACTTAAAGAAATACAATTCAGAGGTCTTATTTCATTTGCAATGTCTGGTGATATCATCAAATTAGAACCAAAGATCGAGTTTGAGGCGGTGCCCAATGCTATCAGATCCTGACATCAGCCTGAAGGAAAAGATGTCGATACTCGAAGATTTGCTTAAAAGACCGGATGAAATTAAAGGCAGGACAGAAGGATCAAAAGTCATAATCCTAACCGTTCCCCCGGCAGAAGAGACTAATGCCGTTAAAGATCTAAAAAAAGCCCTGTATGATCAAGCAGCATACTTGGATAGCTCCGAAATACTTTTGAAAACGCTGGATGAGTATGGCTTGGAAAATCTGAAAGAAGATAAAGAATTCTATGGAAAAGATTACAAAGAAAGCTTTCTGAGAATGCTTCTTGGTTCCATAACGGAAGAAATAGTGAAAAAATCCTCAGAAAAAACCGTTGTAATTCATAGAATAGGCATACTTAATGGCCTTTTAAGGCTCAATCAAGTGATAGAATCCATAACTGAGAATATGAAATTTCCATTGATAGTCGTTTATCCTGGAAAAAGAAAAGACGAAAGTCTTTATTTTCTGAACGCTCGACACGTCACGTCTATTTATCGTGCCGAGATAATATGAACATTTTTAGGGAGTGATAAGAGATGCCAAAGTTAAAAGAGCTTTTTGCCCTAGATGTTGAGAAAGAGATAAATCTGGTTATCAAGGCGGATGAGCAAGATCCCGCTCAAGTTGAAAAAGACATCTCAGAGTACATAGTTACCGATCAAATAGAAGAGCTTCTTGAAACTTTTCTTGAAAATTACACGCTCAATTCCACCAAAAATATTGGAGTGTGGATATCCGGTTTTTTCGGATCGGGAAAATCTTACTTTGCAAAGATTCTTGGCTATCTTATCGCAAACACCGAGCTTGGAAATGGATTAACGGCACATGATAGATTTAGAGAAAGGCTTAATTCGTCCGATAAAAAAGATTTCATAGACGGAAAGATATCCACGTTGGAAAAAATACCAGCAGAAGTCGTGATATTTGAAATCATCAAAGACGTCTCTTCAAATTCAAACGAAAATAGCGCTGTACAAAAAGTCATGCTGAAGAAACTTTTTGAAAAACTTGGATATTCTAAGGATCTTAACGTCTCATCGATGGAATTTGAGCTTGAAAAACAAGGCTATTATGACGGGTTTAAAAATTATCTCATCCAAAACAACCTCGATATCAGCAACGTAAGAGACAATCAAGCCACATTCAGAAAGTACGCTGTTGATTATCTCATCAAATTTCAGCATTTCTCTTTCGAAGAGTCCAACGATTTC
>WGFY01000059.1 GCA_015491995.1 Mesoaciditoga sp. | reverse complement strand
TTTCATAGGATCTCCAATTTCCCCCAGAACTCTTTGAACGTAAAAATCCCAATAATCCACAGCATTGCCGATTGCCTTCTCGAACTCTCCTTTTCCGTGTATGGAAAAAAAATCGTCTGGATCTTTTGCACTTCCAAAGATCAACACTTTAACGTTAAAACCTTCATCAGCCAATACTTTTGCGGCTCTTTCCATCGCCAACATACCAGCGTTATCACTATCAAGAACAAGAAGCAAGTTATCCGTAACTTTTTTTAAGGCATTCAAGTGAAATTTTGTTAAACCTGTCCCAAGAATTGCGCACGCATTTTCTAAACCGTTTTTGTGAAAGGCTATCGCATCCATGTAACCTTCACATAATACTGCAAAATCCGTCTCTTTTATTTTATATCGTGCCAGGTTAAAAAGATAGAGGACTCTCGATTTTGAAAAATACTTGTTCTCAGGGGAATTAACGTACTTTGGACTTCCTTCGCCAAGTGCTCTCCCACCGAATGCTATAACCCTACCTGAAGAGCTTTTAATTGAGAAAATCAACCTATCTTGAAAAAATTCGCGTAACCTCCCATTTCGAGTCCTAACGAGCAATCCGTTTTTTATCAACATCTCAGAGTCTATTTTCAGCCTTCGCGCCGTGCTCACCACAACATCAGAATTTATTGGAGCATACCCCAATCCGAATTTTTCTACATCTTCTTTGACAAGACCACGAGATTTTGTCAGGTAATTCCATGCTCGCTTTCCCCGTATAGAGAAAAGTACGTCTTTATAAGTTTTTGAAACTTCTTCCATTAGTGAAACGTACTTTGAATAAAAAACATCTTTGGACATCGTTGGCGGATCTATTTCACATATTTCAGCAACTCTTTGGACTGCCTCAATGAAAGAAATGTTCTCTATTTTTTTAACAAACTCTATAACATCCCCACCTGCACCACATCCAAAACAATGAAAGAAGCTCTTCTTAGGATTTACATAGAAAGAAGGCGTCTTTTCTTCATGAAAAGGGCATAGTCCACGGTAATTAGAACCGGTTTTTTCAAGCGAAATATAGTGCGACACAACTTTTGCTATGTCGCACTTGGACTTAAAATCGTCTAATTCTTTTCTCACAAAATTTCAAATCAACGCTTGGAGAACTGAGGGCTTTTTCTGGCTTTCTTCTTCCCATACTTCTTTCTTTCAACCATTCTTGAGTCCCTGGTAAGAAGCTCGTTTTCGCGAAGCGTTTTTCGTAAGCTGTCATTAAAATCGAGTAAAGCTCTTGATATTCCAAGTTTGAGAGCTCCAGATTGTCCTGAAAGGCCTCCACCGTTGATCCGACATATGATGTCAAACTGACCAGCTGTATTTGTAGCGGTAAAAGGCTTGTTAATTTCCATAACAAGAGTATCCCTTTGAAAATACTCTTGAAGTGAGTTGTAAATTTCACCGTTTATCGTTATTTTGCCGGTCCCTGGTCTTAAATGTACTCTCGCAACGGATGTTTTCCTTCTGCCAGTACCGTAATAATCTGCTCTTTCAACCATTCATGCCCCTCCTTAAATATCCAAAAGTTGAGGTTTTTGAGCGGCATGTGGATGCTCATCGCCGCAATAAACCTTTAATTTCTTCAACATGTGCCTTCCAAGAACCCCTCTAGGTACCATACCTTTCACGGCAAGCTCTATCACTCTTTCAGGATGCTTTTTCAGCATGTCTTTTGCACTCATTTCTTTGAGATTGCCCATGTAACCAGTATGATGATAATAAATTTTGTCGTTGATCTTGTTACCAGTCAAGGTAATTTTTTCTGCGTTAACAACCACGACAAAATCTCCTGTGTCTTCATGTGGAGTGTAAGTGGGCTTGTTTTTTCCAGTTAACACTTTTGCCACTTCAACGGCCAAACGACCGAGTGGCTTATCAGTTGCATCCACTACATACCATTTCTTTTCTAATTCATCTTTCTTCGCAAAATAAGTTTTTTGATTCATTTTTCACTACTCCTCCATTTGCGATTCGTTGTTTTCCATGCTTCAAGTTTGAAAACATTAGATGTTTTCTTGTAAATCAAGAATGTCACGAATCCATCAACAATGGCTTTAACCAAGTTGAAAATAGTTATTACCCAAAGGTAATTCTTGAATATGAACATATACGATACCTTCAAATACGGCGGATAAACTAACATGTTCAAAGCGTCCATTCCAACGACCAAGAGCAGTGTTGCAAGACTTAAAGAAACTACAGCTGTTGTTTTCGTTTTCCTTTTTCTATAGAACAATGCCGAAAAACCCACAAGCATACTTCCAGCCGCAGCATTCATGAATATTCCAACAACATCTGTTCCTCTGATGGCAAAATAAAGCAAATCCTTTATCAGAACAGTCAAAATACCAGGTATTGGGCCAATCATGAAACCAACCAACAAAGCCGCGATATCACTCGGATCGTACTTGAAGCCTAACAACTGTGGAATTGGTATTTCCACCAACATCAACACCACCGCCATGGCTGAAAATACACCTATGATCGTCAGCTTTTTAGTTTTATTTACCGTCATGCTTGAACCTCTTGATAAATGTTCGCGTATTTTCTGTTCTTGTGTATTTCGAATTTCACATTTCCATCGATAAGGGCAAAAAGAGTGAAATCTTTCCCAAGGCCAACATTCCTACCCGGCCATATCTTTGTTCCTCTTTGTCTCACGAGTATACTACCGCCCTTAACTCTTTGACCGTCCCCAACCTTAGTACCCAAATATTTAGGATTGCTGTCTCTACCGTTCTTGCCAACTGAACTTTTTGAGGCAAAGATCTGAAGATCAAAATTCATTCTCACACCTCCATTTCTGAAACCGATAAATTCTCGGGATACTGCAACACCAACTGTTCAACGGTTTTATGGAGAGTTTCAATCATTTTCTGAGCACATTCCCCGTTACTTTTAAGCTTACACTCTATCATTCCATCTTCGATTTTGTACTCTATCTTCTCTCCAAGAACTTCTTTTAAACCCATTATCGTCGCCTGAGTTATAGCGCTTACCGCTGCACAAACGACGTCACTTCCCTTCGTTCCCAATCCAACATGACCATAAAATTCAAATCCCACGTATCGTTTGTCATTGAAAAGGAACTTGCAATTCGTCATTCCTCTATCTTTTCAACCTTTAACATTGAATACCATTGCCTATGATTCTTACTGCGGCGGTATCCTTTTCTTCCTTTAAACTTCACCGTGATAACTTTTCTATATCTCCCATTATCAACAAGAGTGGCTGTAACCTTTGCACCTTCAACATACGGAGAGCCTATTTTTGCATCATCGTCCTTCTTAACAGCCAAAACTCTGTCAAGTACGACCTTCTCTCCTTTTTTAACATCTTTGAAACGCTCGGTTTTGAAAGTATCTCCTTCGGAGATCTTGTACTGTTTTCCTCCAACTTCAACAACAGCGTACATCGACATACCTCCTTCCACAAAACATCCGCCGATCCAAGGTGTGGTTTCTCAAACCATCTTTCTACCCGGATCGCGCGCTATAGAGGATTTTACCACGAAAGTGTCAAAACACAAAAACAAATAAATGTTTTCATAAAGGTTACAGTTTCGAAAGCGTCGCTATGATAAAACCATCCAGTCACATTTTTACACTTTCAGCATTTGCCAATTAACCCTTCATGAAGAGCGTTGATTAATTAAATCTAATACGATCCTGATTATCATGGCTCGTAAAAGTTGAGGATGTAGAATGGTATCGTAAACGGGAAAGGAGTGATCACATTGAGAAAGAAAAATATGGACATGGAAAAACTCTTTCAAATTGCTAAAATGAGGAAATTGGCTGAAAAAACGAAGAATGAAACCTTTATCAAATTGACAAAATATGGAGTACCAAGATTCTAAAAAAGCCTCTATATAGAGAATTGAACTTTAAGAGATGTTTTCTTGCATCTCTTAAAGCATGATATTTGGATTTTTAATTTGGTTTGGTATAGAATGAATTCATGAGACGAACTCAAATTCTGACCGTTCTTATAATTTTGTTTTTGATCAACAGTCTATTTGCATGGAGTGTGAGTTTCAACTCACCTCCAAAATCCGGAAATTTGAAATCATCATTGGTTGACTTACTACTTTCGGCCAAATCGACGATATTCATTGCAATTTATAATCTTAGCGATCCAGATATCATTCGAATTTTAAAAGAGAAATCCATGGAAGGAATAAATGTAAAGCTCGTAATGGAAGGTAAGAATTACCTGTCGCATCTTAACATGCTAAAGGAATTGAATATCGTGGCAGATCCCTTAAAAGGTGGTTTGATGCATGAGAAATTTGTGGTGGTAGATGATCGACGAGTATGGATAGGTTCTGCTAATTTCACTCATTCTTCGTTTTACTTGGATTTTAACAACGCTATAATTCTCAATTCCTCTGCATTGGCTTTCACACTGGACAAAGAATTCAACCTTATGCGCAAGGGATATTTTTCTTCTTCAAAAATTCATGAAGCTACGACACTGGTAGTGGAAAAGGTTAAAGCTGATATTAGATTTTCTCCGAAAGGAGATGTTTTTAAAGAAATAATCAAAAATTTGAAAAGCGCTAAAAAAGAGGTTTACATTGCCATTTACGCATTTTCAGATCCACGAATTGCCCTCCTTTTAATGGCACTTGATGAAAGAGGGATAAAAGTTAAAGTGTTGGCAGATGATGAATGGAACAGATCGAGTTACAGCATTTTGCCAAAGATGAGGGAATTCGGATTTTTTAAGCCATATGATAACCCTTACGGATTGCTTCATGACAAGTACATGATCATCGATCCGCACACTTCGAATGCAAGGGTTATAACGGGCTCATACAATCTTACAAGATCTGCCCAAAAGAAAAACGACGAGATCATCGTCGTTTTTCACTCAAAAAAAATTGCGGATATTTACTTGGAGAATTTCGAATTGCTTTGCGGGCCTTTATTAAACAAATCCAAATAATCGGAGTTCGTTGATAAAACTACGGTTGTATCGCTTGCAAAAGCGATTTTGTAAGACTCTAAAGTTCTCCAAAATTTGTAAAACTCCGGATTTTTATTGTAAGCGTTTGCGTATATTTCAAGTGCTGAGGCATCTCCTGTGCCCATGTACTCACTGGCTTGTTTTTGAGCCGTCGCAAGTATTATCTGGGATTTTTTATCTGCTTCTGCTTTTATCTGAGCCGCTTGCCGTTCACCTTGCGCTCTGTACATGGCGGCTATTTTCTGCCTGTCCGAATTCATCCGTTGATACACGGCCTGAGCGTTGGCTTCTGGAAGATCGGCTCCTTTTATTCTCACATCGACGGTGTATATGCCGAATTTCATCAACGCTTTTCTCGTCAACATTGTAACCTGTTGGAGATAGGCTGTTCGTTTCCCGGATATGATGTCGCTTAGCGTGTGTTGAGCTAAGACATCTCTCAAGTAAGCATAGACTATATCATCCATTCTCATTTGAGCTCCAGCAACGGTTTTAACGCTCTCTAAAAACAGTCTTGGATTTTCTACTCTCCAGAGGGCATAATCATCAACGCTTAGCCTTTTCTGATCGGCTGTGATGATCTCTTCAGGCTGTATATCGTAGTTTATTATTCGTTTTTCCAGGTATACCACGTTATCAACAAATGGAATTTTTGTGTGAAGGCCAGGATCTTTCACGATTTTCAATATTTTTCCAAATCGCAACAGAACTGCTTGATTTGTCTGATCAACGGTGAAGAAAGATTGACTTGAAATTATCAACAAGGCTATGACTATGACGGTCACACTTATCAACACTTTTGTCCTTTTTTTCATTTTTTACCACCTTCAGTCCCAGATAAAGTGTTAAGGTCGAGCAATTTTAGGACTCCAGATGTGCCTTGAGATACGATGATCTTCTTCATACTCGGTAAAATACTTTCCATCGTTTCTATGTAAAGCCTTTCACGTGTTACTTTTTCTCCAAGATCGTACTTTTTGAGGACATCTAAGAATCTTGCAACTTCCCCTTGAGCTTTCAATATTCTTGATTGTTCATAAGCTTGAGCGTTGTTCAAAATCACCTGTGCCTGTCCTTCTGCCTGAGGAATGACAGAGGTCGCATGCGCTTCGGCAACGTTTATCGAATTCTGCTCATCCTCTTTTGCGCTGTTAACGTCATCAAAAGCGGATATGACTTGGGATGGTGGGCTGACATCTTGCAATTTCACGTTTACAATAAGAACACCAGCTCCGTAAGTATTTAAAGCCTGCTGAACACCAGTTTTTGTCTCCTGTGATATATCACTTCTGCCAGTTGTCAGAACCGATTGCAAATCTCGTTCGGCAACACTTTCTCTGAGGAAAGATTCAGTTGTCTCTTTGACAATCTGAGGGACGTTTATGATATCAAAAGCGTAACTGGCAGGATTGGAAACGACGTATTGTATAATAGCCTCAACTGAAACGATGTTGTCATCTCCAGTCAGCATTAAAGATTCTGATGGGACATTACTGTAAGTTGGGTTTGGTGGGGGAGATATAGTTCTAAACCCGATTTCTATGCTTTTGACAGTTCTCACATCCACCTTTACGACACTTTCAAAGGGATATGGAAGATGGTAATGCAATCCAGGGCCGACGGTTAAAACGTACTTCCCAAACTCTTTGACTAAGCCATCTTGAGAAGGCCCGACCTGATAGATCCCTGTCAAGAAATAAACCGCTATTCCGATCAAAACTATCAAAATCACCATGTACATCCAAAATTTATGGCTTAAAGGGTGTTTTTCTGGTGTTGGTTCTTGTTTCATAAACGGTGGCTGATAATCTGGCATTTTTTTCACCTCAAATTCGTTATTCCTTTACCATTGTACCACTTTTGGAATGCTTTCACTCAATTATGACCTGCTTAAAACAAGAAATAGGCGATCTCTGGCGATCGCCTTCATGAAGGAAATACTTTACATCAAAAAGTTCAACGGTCTTTTATTTGTGAGATGATACGTAATCGACGATACTTTTGACATCGACTAATTTTGAAACATCCTCGTCTGGAATCTTCAAACCGAATTTTTCTTCCAAATCCATAGTCAATTCCACAAGATCGAGGGAATCAGCACCAAGATCATCGACAAGCTTCGTATCTTCTTTTATCTCTGCTGTATCTGCTCCAAGATGCTCTGCAAGAGTGCTCCTTACCTCTTCAAGTATTTCAGAATTCTGCAATTTCGACATTCTTTATCACTCCTTCTAATGTTTTTTCCATTTCTTCAACTGTATCCGTTGAGTGAACCGTTGCTTTTGTGGTTCTTCGTACAAGTCCGCTCAGCACTTTACCAGATCCAACCTCTACATAGTCGGTGATCTTCATTTCTTCCATCGTCCATATCGATTTAACCCATCTTACAGGTGAAGTAAGTTGTGAGATAAGCTTATCTTTTATTTCTATCGGAGTTTTTGCGGCATTTCCAGTTACGTTTAACACGACCGGCACTCTCGGGCTTTTAAACTCAAGATCGTTGAGGAACTTGGAAAACTTTTCTCTTGCCGGAGCCATAAGTGGCGAATGGAAAGGACCTGAAACGTTAAGACGCACAACTCTTCTCGCACCAGCTTCTTTGAAAGCTTCTTCTGAACTTAAAAGTGATGTGATCTCTCCACTTATCACCACTTGTTTTTCAGAGTTGTAATTTGCTATATACACCCCATCCATTTTGTTCACGATCTCTTCGACCTCTTCAAAAGGAAGACCGATAATTGCCATCATCGACCCCGCTCCGCTTGGTATGGCACTTTCCATAAGAGTTCCACGGAGTCTAACAGCTCTCAAAGCATCTTCAAAGGGCAGCACTCCAGCTGCCACCAGCGCTGAATATTCCCCCAGGCTGTGCCCAGCAACGGCAGAGAATTCCAACCCTTTTGATCTTAGAACATCAAAAACCATAACAGACGTTGTTAAAAGAGCAGGTTGAGCGTTATAAGTCTTGGTAAGTTCCATTTCGTTATCTCCAAAAACCAACGATTTCAAATCGAAATTCAGCGTCTCGCATGCCCTTTTCATGATATCACGTGAAATTTGGAATTCTTCATAGTAGTCTTTCATCATATTCAATTTTTGTGAACCTTGTCCCGGAAAAATCAAGGCTGTTTTCATCATCACACCTCCATGTTCTTGATTTTCAAATCATCCATCGCATTAACGCTTTCTTTCCACAACCTTTTCATTAATTCTTCAACTGATGGGATATCTTTTACAAGTGCCGCAGACTGTCCGCACATGAACGAACCATGTTTTAGGTCACCTTCAATTGCAGCGGCTCTTAAACTACCTGCAGCGATGTTATCGATATCTTCCTGTGTTCCACATCTTTCATCTATTTTGATCAGCTCATGTGCCAATGGATTTCTCAAAACTCTCACTGGATGGCCTGTAATGCGTCCTGTGATAACGGCATCACGAGTCGACGCTTTCAAAATTTTATCTTTGTAGTTTTGGTGAACTTCACACTCTTCAGTGGCCATGAATCTTGTGCCAAGTTGCGCACCTTCTGCCCCCATTACAAAGGCAGCCGCAATCTGTTTTCCTGTCGCAATTCCACCCGCTGCGACAACGGGAATTGATATGGAATTGACGACGGCCGGGACCAATGCCATTGTGGAAACCGTTCCCACATGGCCGCCAGCTTCTGTGCCCTCGGCTACGATCAAATCCACTCCATAGGATTCCATTCTTTTGGCAAACACTTCCGATGCCACCACAGATACGATTTTTGCCCCATTTTTTTTGAAGGATTCTATGTATTTCGATGGATTTCCAGCACCGAATATCACGATGTCTGCCCCTTCTTCAAGTGCGACCTTTATCACTTCATTCACATTTTTAGAAAGCAGCATTATGTTTACACCCACTGGTTTAGAAGTGATTTTTTTAGCCTTGCGTATCTCTCCTCTAAGCCATTCCGCTTCTCTTCCACCAGAAGCTATAACACCAAGCCCACCTGATTTTGAGACAGCGGCTGCAAGTTTAGCGGTTGAAACCCATGCCATGCCGCCTTGAATTATGGGGTATTCTATTCCTAAAACTTCACATACGCGTGAAAACACTGTATTACCTCCTTAAAGTCTAAAAACATTCGATGCTACTGCCAATCCCGCGCCATAAGCCACGGTGAGAATGGTACTTGAAGGCCCGACTTTGCCTGATTCGACGGCATCTTTTAATGCTAACGCTACAGATGCTGCCGCTGTGTTGGCATGTTCCTTAATGGATATTTGAAATTTATCGATGGGTATTCCTGTTTCTTTCGATACCCTTGAAATTATACGAATATTAGATTGATGAGGTACTATGAGATCCACATCTTCCACATTCATCTTAGAACGTTTTAGCACTTTTTTTATGCCCTCCGATATGACACCAACGGCAAATCTGAAAACCGTCTTACCATCCATCTTCAGAAGGCCATCTCGTTCTTGAATTAGTGTTTTCCAACCTTCTTTTTGAATTCTTGAATAAGATGCTATAAAACCATGTTCATCACTGGCTGTCATGATAACAGCTCCAGCACCATCTCCAAAAAGAGCGGCAACTGAAGGATCTTTCCAATCGACTATTTTTGATAGTTTTTCCGTTCCAATCACGGCAATTGTGGAAAAACTACCAGATTTGATCATGGAGTCGGCAATCTCCATGGCTTGAAGAAAGCCTGAGCAACCAGCTTGAATGTCCACACCACCAATTGCATGTCCAATTGCTCCTTGAATTCTCCCAGCCATACCAGGTATTAGCGTATCTGGCGAATTACTCACAACAAAGACGTATTCAATATTTTCTTTAGAAAGGCTTGATTTGGAAAGCGCATCTTTCAAAGCCTTAACACCCATCTCAGTCGCACTTTCGTCTGCAATGTGCCTGTTCAATATGCCAGTCCTTGTGAAAATCCAGTCCTCATCTAATTTAAATTCTCTCTCAATTTCAGAGTTCTTCACAACCTGTGGCGGAAGATACCCTCCTATACCCGCAATTTTTGATAGAATCATATCTTGTCCTTCATCCCTAATATCAAAGTTGCGCTTGCGCACACTTCGTCGCCAACTTTTGCCTTTGCGTTTACGGTGATCATTGAAAAGCGTTCTCCAACGATCTCAATTTCATATGTTATCCTGTCTCCAGGTTTCACCGGTTTTTTAAATCTCACTTTATCAGCGCCGATGAAAAGCGGAATTTTTTTTGGTTGTAACATTATCAATCCAGCGCTTTGTGCCATTCCTTCAAGTATCAAAACCCCGGGCATTATGGGGTTACCAGGGAAGTGACCTTGAAATTGGGGCTCGTTGTAAGTGACGTTTTTGAAGGTCACAACTTTTTTTCCTGATTTTGATATAACACCATCAACCATCAAAAATGGATATCTATGTGGTAATACATTCATGATTTCATCCATACTACACCTCCGGCATTACAGTAACGGTCACAGTACCATGACCATATTGCGACGCGGCAACTGGATTCATCCATCCAAGTGAAACTTTGCAATTGAGGTCTGAAATAAGACTTGTCGCGATCATATTTGCCAACCGACTTTTACCACTATGCCGCACGGCAATCATAAAACGCTTTTTGGAAGCTATCTCTTTCATCATCAATGAAACGGCTCCTTTGATACTCCAGCTGCTTTTCACTTGCACCTTATCGTAACTGAATCTCACCAAATTAACACTCTTCGTCATCACGTTTCTTGATCTTTCGTCATAAACAACTCCATTTTTTCTAAGTATGGACATATCTGAAAAAAGAAGATATGTCATACTTGAACGGGAAAAGTTTCGAATCACTTCAAATGGTTTTTTTGATTTAAGCGCGTATGAAAGCGCCACATTGTCTATTTTTTCATCTCTTAAATTCACTCCATCGAGAATCGAAGATACAAATGTAACGGTACGCTTCAAAAAATTAACCGGCCAAGAAGGCAAAACAACGTCTACGCTCCCGCTTTTTAAAATCAAAGCTGTTATCTTTTCTTCCACTTCTTTGTAATAAGGAAGTTCGATAAGAGTTCGTTTTGCCGCAAAAAAGTATGAGCTCCTCTTCAATGAGGAAACTCTCACCTTTCTTTTTCTCCATTCAATATAGAGGGGTAATTTTTCTACTTCATCGATATCAACAGAATCATCGGTAATGATCAATCTTCAAACCTCCCGGCTATAAGCGATGCGTTGTGTCCCCCAAATCCAAAAGAGTTAGAGACGAAATTCCTAACTTCTGCCTTTAATGGTTTGTTGGCTACGCAATTCAAATCTATTTCTGGATCTTTATTTTCAAGATTAACAGTTGGCAAAATGATGGAATTATTCAAACCAATAATAGAAGCCACGATCTCAACCGCACCTGACGCTCCAAGAAGATGCCCTATTTGGGATTTGTTAGAGCTCACGAAAAGTTTATTTGCCCTTTCACCAAAAACTTTTTTGATCGCTCGTATCTCTGCCACATCTCCAACTGGAGTGGAGGTGCCATGCATATTCACATAATCTATATCGTTAACGGAGAGCCCTGAAGAATTCAAAGCATGCCTCATGGCGGATGCCGCTCCCCTGCCTTCAGGATCTGGCTGAACCATGTGATAAGCGTCTGCACTCATTCCATATCCTTTAACTTCAGCGTATATTTTGGCACCGCGTTTCAAAGCCGATTCAAGGGATTCAAAAACAAGAATACCTGCTCCCTCACCCATGACAAAACCATCACGTTCTACATCAAAAGGACGTGAAGCTCTTTCTGGTTCATCATTTCTGGCGGAAAGCGCTTTCATGTTTCCAAATGCGGCCACGGCTATAGGAGAAATTGGAGCCTCTGCACCACCGGTTATGATTATGTCTACTCCCTCATTTTTTATCAGATTACATGCAACTATCATGGCATGAGCAGACGAAGCACAAGCACTCACGGTTGCGAAATTCGGGCCCTTTGCGCCATGCATGGTGGCGATTGTTCCTGAAAGGGTGTCAGCGATCATCATCGGAACCAAAAAAGGACTGACTCTTGAAGGGCCTTTGGAATTTAGGATTCCAATCTCCCTTTCAAGAGAAGTTATTCCTCCGACGCCAGAAGCCACCACAACACCAGCTTGTTCTAACAAATTATCACTTAAATTTGAATCTTCAATTGCTTCATTAGCTGCTGCCACGCCTAAATGTGTATATCTGTCATAACGTCTAACACTTTTCGAATCCATGTTTTTTTTGGGATCAAAATCTTTTATTTCGGCAGCTATTTGTGTCCTGAATTCGCTTGCATCAAAAGAATTTATACGAGATACGAAGCTTTTTGAAGACATTAAACCCTTCCAAAATGAATCCTTTCCGGTTCCGCTTGAAGCTATTACCCCTATTCCTGTAACAACAACTCTTCTTTTATTCATAATTGATTCTTAGCCTCCTTGAAATTGGTACTAATTTTAACTATTTGAAATGACATTCAAAAGTGTTTGGGCAGCAAGATGTGGCCCTTATTTCTCCAACTTCCACATTGGTTTCAAACATTTTTTTCATTTTCGGAAGCCATCTTGTCAAGTGGTTTTAACGTCAAAAAATACAAAAACTCCACGTTCTTGACAATTCCACTCACCTATCTCTTTCATAATATCGTTAGCAAAATTCGTGCCAAGAAAAATTACTGCAAAATACGGCCTTTTTTTACGGTGAAGAAGGATAACCATCCATTTTTTAGGCATTTATCAGGATCTTATATACATTTTTTGTATAGTTTGGTAAATTACCCTGTTAAATTCGAATAAGATTCGTTTGGGGAAGTTCGTCAAAGGCAATTTCTTCATGTGGGATATCAAGATTGACGTTGTTGGGAATGAAAAGTTTCAACTTGACTTTTTCGACAAATTCAGGAGGGGCAGAATAAAAATATCCCGCTTTTCTTAATCTGTAAGCGAGCTTATCAAAGTCCGTGTAATCAACCTTAATTGAGATTCTCCTGCCCATAAAAAATTCTTTAAGTTTGCCACTGGCTAAAGCCAAATGCGTAACTTGAGAGTAAGCGTCTATAAGACCTCTTATTCCAAGTTTCACACCACCAAAATACCTTGTTACAACCACAACGATCCGATCTAATCCAGATGATTTTATACTTCCAAGTATGGGAAAACCAGCACTCCCCGATGGTTCTCCAGCATCAGATGAATGTTCAAGCTCTTTTATCTTGTATGCCCAACAATTATGGGTTGCATCTCTGAACTTTTCCGATATTTCAGAGATGAATTCTTTTGCCTCTTTTTCCGTTTTTATGTGATGTGCGTTTGCTATGAAAACAGACCGTTTGACTTTTAGATGCTCTTGAGTGTCATTTGCAATTGAGATAAAAGTTTCAAACATCATCTTGCCTTTTTGAAGTTTGATTCCAATCTTTCTATCTCTCTTTGAAGTATGCCGGCAAATTCATAATTTTCATCCTTAATTGCTTTAGTCATTTCGCTTCTCAACCTGAAAATGTTGTATCTTATTCTTTCTTCGGATCTGAGTTCAGTTCCGAAAAGGTCTTTAAGACTTTTATTCAAGAGGGAAAAGGTATCAATCTCCGAAAACTCCAAACTCGTTTTGAGCTTGGGTCTGGAATTGATCAGCGCCCAAATATTCAAATTAGGTTTCTTTTTATTTTTTTGAAAGTTGTTCATGGTCTTCTGCAAGCATTCTTGGCAGTAAGCTATGCGAGTGTTAAACCCCATTGAATAAACTTTCACAACAAAATCGGCTTTCCTTCCACATAAGGAGCACTTTTCATCCATAATTCAGATCACCTTCGTTGAATTAAATCTGTTCATGGCGGTTGTTATGCCATCCTTTGCAATAGCTATGGTTGCATCAACGCATATGTCAACGATTTCATCGATAATTCTTAATTCTTCGTTACTGAATTCAGAGAGCACGAAGTCCACTGCATCAAGCGTTTTGGGACCTATTCCAACGCGAATACGAGGTATTTCTTTAGTTCCCAACACACTCATGATTGATTTTACACCTTTATGACCACCAGAAGAACCATTTGATCTTATTCTAAGTCGTCCAAGCGGAAGATCAAGATCGTCGTGCACTAACAAAATGGTATCGGTCACTTTAAGGCTATCAAAAATCCGCCCACTCAAGTTCATAAATGTAAGTGGACGGATGAGATGAAAAATCATTCCTTCCGTTTGAAGAGTGTAAGATACATACTCTTTCTTTTCCACAGTGCTAACAGGAGGATATCTTTTAATGAACTTGTCTAAAAACAAAAATCCAATGTTATGACGAGTTAAAATGTACTGTAGGCCTGGATTTCCCAAGCCCACAACGACAAAATCAGACATCTGTTACTCTTTCTCAGTTCCTTCTTCTGATTTTTCCTTTATAGCCTCAGGTTCTATTTCTTCTTCTGCCTCTTCAGTCTCTATAATTTCTTCAGCTCTTGGAGCTTTAACTCCAACTACAACTTCTTCTAAATCGGTGAGGACTTTCATGGTTTCTGGAATGTCAAGATCGCTTACTCTTGTAGAGTCTCCAACGTTAAGCTTGGAAACATCCACTTCAATTTCTTCTATTAGATCTTTTGGAAGGACTTCTATGTCAAGTTCCCTTATAACCTCATCGAGGATTCCTCCGGCTTTAACACCAACAGCTTCTCCAATGAACTTGAGAGGAATACGAAAATGCATTATCTTTCCACGTTCAGGCTCATAAAAATCAACATGTATGATCTTCCCAGTTAGCTTATGTCTCTGAGCACTCTTGACGAAAACGTCTTTTTCAACATTGCCATTTTCTTCTCTTATCACAAGATGAATTGGCGTTGTTTCCCTCGCCTTATTAAGCAATGATACGATCTCGGCCTCCGGAATCTGAACCTCAACATTTTCTTGCTCAGGTCCATAAACTATAGCCGGTACAACTTTTCTTTTCAACAATCTCTTAGCTTTATCTTTTTCTCTGATGGTTACTTCTAAATTCAAAGCCATAACTATTCCTCCTTATCTAAACAATATGCTCACAGAAAGATTTTTTCTGACTCTCATGATGGCCTCTCCCAAAAGAGGAGCCATTGACACAACTTCTATTTTGTCGGATAATTTATCATGGGAGATGGTATCAGTTACGTACACCCGATCGATCGACGAATTACCCAAAATTTCCAGCGCCTCACCTGAAAAAATTCCATGTGTGGCACATGCGATGATCTTCTTAGCACCATTCTTCTTTAACTGCTTAGCGCCGGCCACTAAAGTTTGAGCTGTGTCGATTATATCATCAAACATTATTGCAGTCATTCCCCCAACCTCTCCTATGACATGGAGAACTTCTGCCACATTATCTTTTGGCCTTCTTTTATCAAGTATGGCTAAAGGAAGAGACAATTTCTCAGCTATCTTTCTTGCACGCTTTACAGCCCCCACATCTGGTGAAACTATGACAGTTTGGTCTTTGTTAAAAGATTCATATTTTTTCAGAGCTTTTGCGAACACAGGAAATGATTGCAAATTATCCACTGGTATATCAAAAAAACCTTGAATTTGCTCGGCATGAAGATCTACTGTTAATACTCTTGTTGCGCCAGCCACTGTGAGAAGATTGGCAACCAGCTTGGCGGTTATAGGATCTCGACCTTTAGCTTTTCTATCTTGACGAGCGTAGCCGTAATATGGCATAACGACGGCGATGCTATTAGCAGACGCTCTTTTAAGAGCGTCGATTATGATCAGCAATTCCATGAGATTGTCATTAACAGGCGTGGAAGTTGACTGAATGACAAAAACATCATGCCCTCGAACCGTTTCTCCTATTCTGAAGTTTATCTCACCATCCGAAAATCTCGAAAGTTCCACAGATGTTGGAAATACGTTGACGTAAGCACAGATTCTTTCAAGAAGTTTATGATTTGACATTCCACCAAGGATTTTCAGTTCACTCTTCATGACTTTCCTCCATTTTTTTAAGAACCCATTCTTTTTTGTTCTTCTGTCGCGCCCTCCCAAAAGCAAGCGCGTAAGCAGGGACGTTTTCCGTTATCACGGAACCTGCAGCTATCAAAGCTCTTTCACCTATTTCAACAGGTGCAACCAACGCACTGTTCGATCCTATAAAAGCGTGTTTGCCTATAAGTGTTTTACTCTTTTTTACCCCATCGTAATTGCACGTTATGGTGCCCGCTCCCACGTTGGTTTCTTCTCCAATATTAGCATCTCCAAGATATGTAAGATGTTGTGCCTTCACTTTCCTGAAAAGGTGAGAGTTCTTAACCTCGACAAAATTCCCGATTTTCACACCATTTTCTAATCTCGTGCCAGGTCTAAGCCTGGAAAAAGGTCCAACCGAACATTCCTTGCCGATTATCGCGTCATCACAATCGGATCTTAACACAGCACTTTTTTCGCCGACATACGTATTCTTTAACGTCGCTTGAGGACCTATGATAGCGTTAAAAGCTACTTTACTTTTTCCATAGATGAAAGTGAAAGGTTTTAAAATCGCTCCGGCCGCAATTTGAGCATCTGGACCGATAAAGGTGCTTGATGGGTCTTCAATTGTAACTCCGTCATTCATCAATCCATCCAAAATCCTCTTTTGGGCAATCTGAGACAAATCCGCCAATTCTTTTTGAGAATTAGCGCCCAGTATTTCCGTTTCATCTTCAACTTCGATTGTATCAACGGTTTTCCTATTTTTTAAGAGAATGTTCACCGCATCTGTCAGGTAATATTCTCCCTTTTTATTGTTGGCTTTAATGTTAAGCAAAGCATATTTCAACGCATCAGATTCAAAAGAGTACATGCCACTGTTTATTTCTCGTATTTTCAGCTCTTCATCACTTGCATCACAATCTTCAACTATTTCAGAAATCTTACCTTTTTCTTTTACTATTCTCCCATATCCTTTTGGTGTTTTGACATTTGATGTTAAAACACTCATGTCGGATTCGGAATCGATGAGCCTTTTTATCGTTATCGATCTTACGAGAGGTGCGTCACCATACAATATCACAACCCGCCCATCTAAAAAATCCATAGCCGATTTCACCGCATCTGCAGTTCCTAATTGTCGACGCTGGATGTAGACCTTCACGGTATTCGGGAGTTTATCTCTAACCTCATCAGCACCGTAACCAATCACCACACCGATTTCATCCACTCCGGCTGCGATCGCCGCGTCGATTACCCAATTTATCAACGGTTTTCCCAATATCTCATGAACAACTTTTGGCCTCGGCGAATTCATCCGTTTTCCAAGGCCACCGGCAAGAATCAAAGCCTTATTCATTTTTGATCACCCCTGGGATTATACACGAATCATGATTTATTTACAAAAGAAAGGGCTTTTTTTACGAGTTGTTCAAGCTCTTTAGCTCCACTATCCGATGCACGTTTCACAGCCTCAAATGCTTTGGCATGAGAAAAGCCCAGCGCTATCATCGTTTCAACAGCTTCTCCTAATTGTCCTGTTGATTTCCCAACAACGTCCAACTTATCGGCAAGCTCCAATATCATGCGTTCTGCCTTCTTGGATCCGACACCTGGAAGTGATTTTAAAAAAGGAACGTCTTTCGAATTCACAGCCCTTGCAAAGGTATCAAAATCCGTCACATCTATTATCTTCAAAGCGTTTTTAGGGCCTATGCCATTTATTTTTACCAAAGAGTCATAGAGTGTACGTTCAACTTCACCTACAAAACCTATGAGCTCAACTGGGGAGTTTTCTTTAACAGATTCACGGATGTAAAGAAAGATATCTTCTTCTATATCGAACTCTTCAACGTGCTTAGGAGCGATCAAAACTTCATAGAAAATACCTTTTACGTCTACGATCACGCTTTCATATGTTTTAGAGTACACAACTCCTCTTAAAGCCCAAATCAATTCTTACCTCCTATCCGCTTCCATATTCCCTGTCAGAAATGTTCTGGCGCTTCCAACTGTGTAAAATGATCCGCTTATCAACAAAACAGATTTTTCCCTTTTTGACATGTCAAGACAAATTTTTGTTGCCTCTTCAATTTCCTTAACAAATCCAACGTTGTTGTACTTTTTCACGGCCCATGTGTATATTTGAAACGGATCGGTGGCACGAGAACTTTTTGGAGTGGTTATGTAAAGCTTATCAACAACAGGTGCAATAGCGTTTATCATACCTTCGTAATCTTTATCATTTAGAATCCCAATTACAGCGTTTACATGCTTTTGTGGGAAATACAAGTGCAAATTCTCTTTAACATTTTTCATTGCAGGGGTGTTGTGAGCAGCATCCAACACGATTGTCATATCCGCTGGAAGCCATTCAAACCTCCCTTCCAAATTCATGGTGAAAATCGTGTCGAACAATTTTTCCTCATTTGCCTTAAAAATCCCCTCTTCTTCCAACAATTCAAGAGTTGCAAGTGAAATGGTCAAATTCTCCATAGCTTTCACGCCATTCAGCCGTGTTTCCTGTCTCTTATA
>WGFY01000058.1 GCA_015491995.1 Mesoaciditoga sp. | reverse complement strand
CTTGAAGCCTCTTTAACTTCTTTGGAAACTTTTGGCGGTGTACCGGACTTTTTAAAAATCAATATGAATTCGTAGTCAATTTCAATTATTCCGTTTCTTGGAAATGGGTAAGACCCCATTATGCTTGCCCCGCCAGTTGTATTCATGGTAGTCTTTTTCTGCCAAATAATGGCACCCATGTAATCAAATCCTATGGTCTCGGCAAATTTTATTATTTCAGATCTAATTGGAATTATCTTGTACCTTCCGTAATAAACAGAGCGGGCAAATTGATCACCAACGTTTATGACCATTTTACAACCGGGCTTCAGTACTCTGTAGCATTCACTCCATACAAGATTTAGGTTGTTTATGTATTCTTCGTACGTGTCGTTAAAACCTATCTGATTTTCACTTCCATAATCTTTTAATTGCCAGTATGGTGGAGAAGTGACTATCAGTTCAACTGAGGCGTCTTCTACCTCTTGCATGTTTCTTGAGTCACCAATTACGATCTTATGAAAAGTGGATTCTGCCATCTTAAGATCACCTCTCTGGTAAAAATCAACAATCTTTCAATTCACTTTACTCATCCACAAAAGGAATAACCCAAGAAGTCGCCTATCTCAAGAAACCCCTTTGTGGCTTAGAACATTTGTTTCTTGTCTTTTTCTTGCTCAAAAATATTTTCAAGATCAACGGGTAGCTTCTTCATTATACAATTTTCCAATGTCTGCATTTTTAGGCGGGATTAGTCTCTATCAAGAGGGGTGTGTGCTTTTTCATGTCATCGCTTTTTTGAACACACCCACAACTTTTCCGACAATTTTGCATATGATCTTCCAAATCGTTGTCGGAATTGAGATGATCTTGTGTTTTTTGTTCAACGGTTTCAAAATGAACGTGTCACCGTTTTTGTAAAAAGTTCTGCAAATTTTTCCCTGTCCTTCTATCAAAAAAACACCAACATCTCCGTTGGTGATCTGTGTGCTCTTTTCAACCATCACTCTGTCTCCTATTTTGAATTTTGGTGCCATTGAATCGTCTTGCATATATATCAAATCCATATTCAACATGGACATCATAATTTCCTCCCTTTATTTTTTTATAATTGATTTGCGTAACGGGTCAAATGTATTCGAACTTCGCCACCACAATTCCAAAAACTCTACATCTGCGGTTCCATTTTTTTAAGGCTATAACCGTGTCATCGTACTTTTCGTTAAGAGCCCTTAGTATGACGATGTTTTCGTGGCGATGGTACTTTCTGCATATCGCGTCAGCCTTGTCAACTGAAATTATTCCTATGTCGCCATCTTCCAATTCGCTTTTCGATTGAACGAGTATCACGTTGGCTTTGTTTATCTTTGGAGCCATAGAATCGTCTTTCACTTTCAAGGCAAAATCCGCGCTCGAGTCAACAGAAACTGGGAAAATTTCTTGCGCATCCTCCAAAGCTGGTATCTCTTGATCGGCTTCCAAACGCTCAAACAGCGGGACGTGTTTGGTGGGTATTTCCATGACAGGTCGTGAGCTTTCTCCGATATCCACCATGTTGTCAGATCGTGCGAGTATGTAATCGACGGTTACACCAAAGAGATCCGCCATTTTCTCCGCGTTTATACGGGACGGACTTCTCACTCCTCTTTCGTATCCTGAAATCGCCGTTGGATCGACACTTATCTTTTTTGCCAAGTCGTGTTGCGTCAATTTGTAGAGCTTTCTGAGTTTTTTGATTCTCTCACCAATTTTATTTTCCATGCCTTATTTATACACCTTTTATAGACGTGTTGTCAAGAGACTACAAATCTACATGTATAAATATTTACTTGACATATCGTGCGAACGATGATATATTAGATGTGAAGTCTTTGCAAAAAGGAGGTGTGTAGATATAAAGTCGTTAAGTGAGCTTCGCACTGAAAGAAACCTTACACAAGAGCAATTAGCGCTGATCGTGGGAGTTGACGCGTCATCCGTATCTAAATACGAATCACACCAAAGGACGCCATCACTTTCGGTGGCACTGAGATTGGCGAAGTTTTTTAAGGTTCCATTGGAAGAACTTTTTGCAAGTGAAGGGGCAATTCATGAATTGCCCGTACAAGATGAGAGAGACTGGCTATGGTGAAGATAAAAAAGGCGTGGGTTTGAATTAAAACCCACGCAAGGTGCTTTAGCCAAAAGCTATACTTTAAAAAATCCGAGTTTTTTATCCAATTTGTTGGAAGATTCTTCAACAGGTTTAACAGAGGCATAGGCTTCTTCAATAGATGCGTTTATCTCTTCAAATGTCGCGTTCAAATTCTGAAGAACTTCGGAAGATTTGTTTAACAACTCGGCAAGTTTCGTTGAACCGGCTGACATCTCTTCTGAACCAGCCGACTGTTCTTCAGAGCTTGCGGCAACGCTTTGAACGGATTGTTGAAGTTTCAAAACCACATCTTTGAGAAGATCGAAGCTGCTCAGAACTTCTTTGACACCTTCGGACGTTTCTGCTGACATATCGGAAGCTTTTTGAACCACGTTGAAGGAATTGGAAACTTCCTGTCTTACCTCTCCAAGGGTTTCGCCTATTTTCCCTGTGGCAGTTGCGCTTTCTTCTGCAAGCTTTCTTATCTCATCCGCAACGACGGCAAAGCCTTTTCCCGCTTCTCCAGCGCGTGCCGCCTCTATTGCGGCGTTTAGGGCGAGAAGATTCGTCTGATCGGCTATGGAATTGACCGTTCCAATGATCGTTTCGATACTTTCCGATAACTGTTGAAGCTTGTTCAAACTCTCTTTAGCCGCCTCACTGGTAATTCTCGTTTTATCGGCTCTTTCAACGGTATTCTCGATGAGTTTGTAATCTTTGTTTATTTCCTCTTCTATTTTTTCTCCATGCTCTGCCATCTCTTGGGACGATTTAGAATTCGTATCCGAAGTCGACGCCAGCTCTTCCAGACTCGCGTTTATCTCTTCAAGAGAAGCGCTGTTATCCGTTACATCACCGCTCAGCGAATCGAGTTCTTGAGACGCGTCGTTCAAATTTTCTGACACCTCTTTGAGAATTGATTCGAGCTTTTCGATACCATTAGAGGCTTCCTTAGAAGCCGCTGATCCAGCCGTTATGATCCCATTCAAAATGTCCCTAAGCTTTTCAATTGAATTCGAAATTCTTCCTATTTCATCTCTACTCTTAACAGTACTCATTTTCACGTTTAACACACCATTGGTCATTTTTTCTATAATATTCATCGCAACTTTTATAGGTGTGGTTAACACTTTAGCAATGATGTAAGCTATGATAAGAGCTATGATGGACGAGATAACACTCAAAATGATGAGTGTCGTATGGACACCGTTCATTTCTCCAATTTGATCGCTCCTTAAAGCTTTTACCGTGGATGAAATAGATGAGTTGAGATTCTTCATCGCCGCGGAGAACTTTCTTTGTGTGGAGAAATTCTTGAAGTCCGCATTTGTAGCATCTTTCAAAATGGATTTTAAACTGGAGACGCTTTGTTCGAGATCATTTCTCACCTTTCCAGAAAAATCCGGAAGCATCATACTTATATCCGCGGTGATCTTCTTAAGACTCAAAACGCTTTTAGTAAAGGCGGCCTGATCTTTAACGATTATGGCATCTTTCATATCCAACCCTATCGAATTTATTTTAAACATTTGGGTGTTGACTTCATCGATGAGTTTGTTCGCACTTTCCATTGATGATATTTCGTAAATCGATACCGTCCCAACCAATATCACACATCCCACGACCATCAAAAAGCCGATCAAAATCTTTGAAAACACGCTTTTCAAAATTTTCTCCCCCTTTAAAAAGTTTTTGAAATTTCCTCGAATTTTTAGAGCAATGTGCCTTAAAGGTTTAAGGTGAGAAATTCGCCAACTCGCCTTTCAAGCTCTTCAGTACTTACGTCTATATAGTGCAGCGTTGCGGAAACAGTCGGTTCATTCAACAATTTACGGATATAATTAATAGAAACTCCTTTCTGGTAAAGGTGATAGCCAAAGGTTTTCCTCAAAGTGTGGACTCCTATTCTTTCCTTTATTCCAACAGCCTTAGCGTATTTGTTTAACAGTGCCCAAACGTATGGGCGTGTGATTGGCCAATTTCTGCCATTTTTCGTTTTCTGAGAGGCAAAGACGTAATCTTCTCTTGATATGTAAGGATAACGATTGAAATGCAATCTGAGCGCCTCGTAGATTGAGGAAGTTAGTACAAAGCTCTTTTCCTTAGATTTACCCGCTTTTACGACCGTTATTCTGGAGTTGACAACTTTTATTTCTTCAGAATGAGTTAAAAAATTTTTCCACTTCATCGAGAGTATGTCTGTTATCCTTAAAGGTGTATTTATAGCTATGGTGAACATCAAAAGCTCTCGATACTTT
>WGFY01000057.1 GCA_015491995.1 Mesoaciditoga sp. | reverse complement strand
TGCCGAATTCCAACAGATTTTTCTCTTACGAAATTCACGAGATGACAGCGGATGAATATCAAAGGTTTAGGCAATTCGAGCAATACAACAAATCCGGGATCTTGACATTCTCAAATGTAACATTTGGCATTTTCAAAGAGATAATAAGCATAAATGGAGATTCCGATACTTTTGGGACAGTCGCCTTACCGATAATAGGAAATTTGAAAATAAATTCTACAGCTCCCCCATTGATCATAAATGTTACTTCCAATCAAAATACCATTGGTGCCACTGTAAAAACCTCTGGAAATGCGATGGCTTTTGAGATGAATCCAGAAAAAAATCATGCGGTTGTGAGTTTGAAAGAAGGTAAAAAGCGTTTCCTTATCCTCACAAGTGTGGCAAACACCCCAGAAAAATCGGAAATTTTCCCCGGAGAGGAAAAGAAGAAAGTTAACTATCTGAGCTTTGTTGGTAAAAGCAATCCAACCATTGAACAATACAGTGGGATGGTAACTTATGGCTCTACTGACATATCCATAATCGCCGAAGGAGAGTTTGAATCTAATGGTGCTACTTCAACCATTGGAGTGGGTTTAAAGGCAAACTTGATAGATGAAATGTACGGAATTGCAGAACTAAGGCTTAGAAATGGCCAACCTGTTGTGTATGGAGAAGTTAAAGACGTTACTCACGTTGGATTTTTCAAATTCAGGATTTCTTTGAATGAAGAATGGACGCTCGAAGGATTCAACCCTCTTGAAATGTCATTAGGAACTGGATTCTCAATTTGGAATATGGAAGTATTTGGGGGGTTAATGGGCGAATGGGATACACTTCAACCCTATTTTGAAGCGAATCTGAATTACGAGTGGTTCTACGGTTCGCTTCTATGGAAACAAACGGAAGGCTACACTTTTGGACTTGGTGTAACACTTCCATGGTGAGAAAGGTCGTCTTTCTCTACCCCTTTTGTGGCCGCTTACGCGGCCACTCTTTTCCAATTATTCAGGCTAATTTGGGTGAGGAAATCAAAGATTTTGCCATTTCTACATCTTTTGCTATTGCATTTTTAAGAGCGTGAAGACTTGGAAATTTCATCTCTGGCCTCATATAGCGCAGAATATCCACTTTTAAATTTTGCCCTAAGAGATGTAAATCCTTCTCAATGAAATGTACTTCATAGTTGATCTTGTCATCACTATCTGTGGTTGGCCTTTTGCCGATATTCATGATGCCATACATGCTCTCTGCGTTTATCTCAGATTTGACTAAGTATACCCCACATTTGGGAACGATGAGAAATGAAGAATGACGTCGTAGATTGGCCGTCGGAAAACCAATTTTTGACCCGATTCCTCTTTCGTGAAAGACTTCACCACTTATGTTGAAATATCTTCCCAAATAAACTTTTGCTATTTCTGGCCTACCTGCTTTTAACTCATAACGGATCATGCTGCTGCTGATGCGATTGCCGTTTTTGATGATCTTCGGGATCACGTCAACGCTAAATCCCATTTGCTCTCCAAGCTCTTTCAACATTTTTGTGTCGCCAGCTGCGTTTTTTCCAAACTTGAAATCGTGTCCAACATGAATTGCGCGAATTCTAAACTCTTCGATCAGCATTTTCACAAAATTCGATGGTTCTATGGACATCATCGTTTTAAGATCTTTTACGATCACTTCATTCATTCCAATTTTTTTCAACAATTCAACCCGCTCTGAAGGCGTGGTTATCAATCCTTCAAAGGTATCTGGGTTTGATATGGCTTTGTAAGGAAAGATGAAGATCATTGCGGTTGAAATCAAATTAGCTTTTTTTGCGTATTCTACGTTTTTTTGTGCGATGTAAGTGTGTCCAAGATGTACACCATCAAAAACCCCAATGGTTATGCTTCTCAATTGAACACCTTCTTCGGTCGCAAAATTACTTCATTCTTTTTGAGTTTTCTAAGGGTTAAGATGAAGTCGGATTTTCTTTCGCCAATTGATAAGGAAATGAGCTTTCCTTTTGAATTGATCACCCTTAGCATTTCTCCTTTCGAAAACTCATCGAATTCCTTTAAATCTTCCACTTTAAGTGGTTGTCCATTGAGCATGTTCTTAACTCCTTGTTCATTTACAACAACAGTTGGAAAGAACGATTCGGTGATCTTTTCCAAACTCATGATATCCTTATCATCAACACGTTCGACGCTATAAGCGTCTATTGAATCGTTTACTTCAAATTGCCCTATACGTGTCCTTCTCAATTCGTACGCAATTGCCCCACACCCCAATTTCATTCCCAAATCGCGACACAGTGCCCTGATATATGTCCCTTTGGAAACATCGGCGATGAAATGAACGTACGGAAGATTTATCTCAACAACTTCTAATGAGTATATTTTTACGCGTTTAGGGGGCATATTCACGATCTTGCCTTCTCGTGCCAATTTGTAGAGCCTGACGCCATTGTATTTTTTTGAAGAATACATTGGTGGTACTTGATCGTAATAACCGACAAATGACTTCAATGCACTTTCAACTTCAACTTCATCTGCAGTACATTGATTTTCTTCTACCAATTCACCATCTCTGTCAAAGGTATCGGTTATGGTGCCAAGTTTTGCCACAGCGTCGTAAGTTTTTTTGCAATCCGTTAAATACTCAAGCAAACGAGTACCTTTTCCTATCCCAATTAGAAGCAAACCAGTTGCAAATGGATCTAACGTACCAGCATGTCCCACCCGTTTTATCGAGGTGAGCCTTCTAACGCGTTCCACCACATCATGAGATGTTGGACCGGAAGGCTTGTCAATTTTCAGAATTCCGCTTTTCATTTTCGATCTTCTTAAAAATTTTATCCAGCTCAAAAGATTTTTCTATACCTTTATCATGAACGAGCATGATCTCTGGAGCCTTAAAAATTCTTATTTGTTTGGCAATTTCAGTTTTAAAATATCCTTTTGCTTTTCCCAAGATACGGAAAAGTTCTTCACTTTTCAATTCATCTTTCTCAAATATGCTTAAATACACTTTGGCGTACCTAAGATCTTTAGAAAGTTCTACACGTGTAACGGAAACTATTCCTTTAAGCCTCGGATCTTTCATATTCCTAATGGCTCTTGAAATTACCCGGGTCATTTCAGACGCCATCATTTCCCTTTTATACATAGACATGTTGTGTACAACTCCTTTGCTTGATGCTTGACGTACAAAATTATAACATATCAAAAAACTGTCATTTGATGGGAAGAACATGGCATACAAAACGTACACGTTCAACGTGTACGTATATATGCGTGTATAAGTGAAAAAAGTTCTACCGAATATCTTTTTTCGAAGGGCTTTTCTCGTAGGCTTCAACGAAATCTTTTATTCTATTTTTCATGTTTTTCAAATGATCTACGTAAACGTTCAAATGTTTTCTTCCATCATCTGTTATTTTGTAAATTCGTCTCGGGGCACCGTTGCCAACCGTGTTCCACTCCGAGATGAGCCAGCCTTTGTCTTCCATTTGGCGTAGTATTCTGTAAAGAGTCCCCATTTGGCCAATTCCGATAAATTCCACATTAAAATCTCCCATTGCACGGGTAAGATCATAACCATGGGATGGTCCTCTTAGCAGCAGCAGCAAAATGTATCCTTCAAGCCATTGGCCCGATCCAGGGATGCCGCCCATCCCAAAACCACGACCCATCCTACGTCTTGGCACCAAACTCATCCTTTCTTTAAAATCGGAAGAAATATTTTGAATTCAGAACCAACGCCTTCTTTGCTGGAAACCTCTATGTGGCCTTTATGTTTCTCTGCTATCATTTTCACTATGGATAATCCCAAGCCCGTACCTCCAACTTTTCTTGAACGTGCTTTATCCACCCTGTAAAAACGATCGAAAAGACGCGAAATGGAATTCGAAGGTATCCCAGGGCCCGTATCTTTGATGATGAAAACACACTCTTTTTCCATTGCTCTACACGATAAAAACACGCGCTTTGGCCCCTTTTCTTTTTGAGACGTGTACTTTATGGCGTTATCTGTGAGATTGAGTACTGCTTGGACTAACCTATCGAAATCCCCGTTGACGGTAACATCGACATCGTAAGAGGTATTCATCTCCACATTCAGGCTTTCGGCCAGCGGTTTGACTATTCTTGAAACGTACTCGACGACTTCTGAAATTTCTATTTCTTTAAAGTGAAAGGTAGTTTTACCCTCTTCCGTTTTTTGAAGATCAAGGAGATCGTTTATCAATCTGCTCATTCTAGCGGATTCTGCTTCAATTATGCTCAAAAAACGCTTGACTATTTTTACATCGTTGAAATCATCATCAAGTAGTGTTTCCGCATACCCATGAATGGAAGTTAAAGGAGTTTTAAGCTCGTGCGAGACGTTGGATATAAATTCTCTTCTCATAGCGTCTAACTCTTGTTCTTTTGTGACATCCTTCATAAGGATGATCAAAACTTCTTCCTCACTCAGCGTGACTGAAATTGAATCACATTTTACATAACACTTCTTAGGATACAAGATGGTTATCTCTTTGCTACCCTTCTTAAAGGAGTTAAGACTTTTGTCTGTGAAATCCAGAAGATCGTAATTGTCCACCAATTCCACGAGCTTTTTTCCCTCGGATTCTTCCTTTATTCCAAACAGCTCACGCGCAGCCGAATTGTCCATCAACACCTTGCCCCAGTGATCCAATATCACTATCCCATCACTGATGTTTTCAATTATGGTTCTCATGTTTTCTCGACTGCGTATGGCCTCTTCGTACTTGTTCTCGAGATCGCGCTTCATGCTTTTAAGCACGTCTAAAATTTTTATTGTAGGCACTTCTTTTCCCACAACCGTGTAGGATACATCTTTTAAAATTTTCCTTGCTTGTCTAAAACCACGGTGATAAACGAATGCCAAAGTAAACCCTACAACTCCAAAAGCCGCAAATACGACTGCGAAGGTCGTAAGCAAAAATTACTCCTCGCTTCCAGGATCCTTGAATTTATACCCTTTTCCTCTGACCGTTATGATGTACTTCGGATTGGAAGGATCTTCTTCTATTTTCGTTCTCAGCCTTCTGATGTGTACGTCAACCGTACGTGTATCACCGTAATAGTCATAGCCCCAAAGTGTATCTAAGAGCACATCTCTACTGAAAACCTTTCCTTTATTCTCAGCGAGAAATCTTAGAAGATCGAATTCTAAAGGTGTTAAGTTAACAAGTGATCCTCTGACTTTAACTTCATATTTTTCAAGATCTATGTCCAAATCTTTTGCCATAATTTTCTTGGGAGGTTCTTCGCTCTTCTTAAGAGCCTGATCCGTTCTCCTGAAAATCGCTTTTATTCTTGCAAGAAGTTCTCTTACACTAAAAGGTTTGGTGATGTAATCGTCTGCCCCAAGTTCAAGACCCAATACTCTATCAAACTCCTCTCCCTTGGCGGTTAAGAATATAACCGGTTTATCCCTGTTTTTGTCCCCGCTTCTCAATGTTCTAACCAACTCGAAGCCATCCATACCAGGAAGCATTACATCGATTATGAAAAGGTCTATGTCGCTTTCGTTTATCATTTCAAGGGCCTTTTCGGCATCGTAAGCTTTAAGAACGTCGTATCCTTCTTTTTTGAGATTGTAACTGACAAGCTCCACTATGGATGGTTCATCATCAACGACCAAGATTCGTTTTTTTGC
The DNA here is from genome assembly GCA_015491995.1 of Mesoaciditoga sp. Lineage (GTDB taxonomy): Bacteria > Thermotogota > Thermotogae > Mesoaciditogales > Mesoaciditogaceae > WGFY01. The sequence continues at coordinate 29,987 of WGFY01000057.1, read as the reverse complement.
CATTTCAATTCCCTCCTTGTTTCTTGGTTTAAAAAAAATTTTACATGCTGAATTTGCTTAGTCCATGATCATTTTTTTAATCCATAAATCATTTTCTTTTGAAGAGTCAAAAAAGGCTCTTCTACTTCGCCCACATATCTCCAACAATTTGCGTTGGATATCCAGGTTTTCTCCACCCCCTTCAACACCTCAAATGGTTCATCAGCTTTTGCTAACTCTTCCGACAGCTTCTCATTCGCTGTAGAAATCACCCATTGAATTCTTGATAGCCTAACACTTTCAAATTTGAATCGAATATGCATCTTTCTGAATGCAGATTCAAGGTAACGACGACGAATTTTGAGATCTTTTAAACTCATCATTTGGAAACCCTCAAGTGGAGTCCAAGGCTTTGGAATGAAAGGGTTAAGACTCACATATGGGATCAAGGCGCTCTTTTTAACTTCCTTTAGCACATCGATTATACCATCGAGATCTTCTTGCCTTTCTTCCGGCAGACCATATATGAAATACAATTTCACTCTTTTAAGCCCGGAGTCTTTTACATATTTTATCGCATGCTCTATATCCAAGCCAGATATATTCTTGTTAATCAAATCACGCATATGTTGTGTTCCAGCTTCCGGAGCGAGCGTGATCTCACGATCTCCCAGCTTTTTTAAAGTGTCGATCAAATGCGGAGTAATCGCATCGAGCCTTAAGGATGAAACGCTCAGGCTTTCTATCTTTCCTTCAAGCCATTCTAAAAGATCGTCCAAGTAAGGATAATCCGAAACTGTGGATGCCACCAATCCAACACTTTTCGTGTGTTCAATGAATTTGTCTATTCTAAATTTTACGTCTTCAAGTGCCATGAATCTTGCTGGTCTGTAAACGTAACCTGCCACACAGAACCTACATCCCCTTGTACAGCCGCGTTCGATCTCTATCAGATATCTTTTTCCAAAAGCTCCTTTAGGGGAGAGTATGCAAGACTCAGCCAATGAATTTTTCATGTCTTTCAGCTTAGATATCTGTACTTTTCTGATACCAAACCTTGGGATAGACAGGCACTTCATCTCTTTCAATTTTTCTAAGAGCTTTAGTCTTCGAAAATTTTGCACCCAAAGTTCACGAAAGTTGTCAAAAAAATTTACACATCCTTCTAACTCACCATGAAATATGATATCCGCCACGAACCAGAGGGAGTTAGGATTGAAAAAGGTTAACGCACCACCTATGATCACAAAAGGTCTTTCTTTCCTATCTGAGGCAAGAGCACTTACATGACTTTTGCTAAAAATTTCAAATATATTAAGCACATCAGACTCGAATGAGATCGAAAATGCCCAAATATCGAAGTCGTTTAAAGGCCTTCCATGTTCTATAGATCTCATTTCCCCTTTTGAGTACGTAAAACGTTCGCATGAAAACCCCGCTCTCAAAAGTTCTGCGTATACGGCGTTAAAACCGAGATTTGCAACGGATGATGAATAATCGTTTGGAAAAATCAAAGCGACGGCTGGCGTTCCAGAAGAAGAATTGACGGAGGTTTCTTCTTCAACTTTCTTTTGCAACGTTATCCTCTTCATCAGCTTTACCGTTTTTGCTAAATTTCCCTTTTAGTAACCTGTTAAGCTCTTCTCCTTCTATCGTTTCTTTTTCAAGTAGTACCTTTGCTATATCATCCATCTTATCTCTGTACTTCAAGAGTATCTCTTTGGAATGATCATAACATTGACTGACGATCGTTTTCACCTGCGCATCTATTTCCGATGCCGTTTCTTCACTGTAATTCTTCATTCTTGAAAGCTGTTTTCCCAAGAAAACGTTTTCTTCTTCCTCACCCCATGCTATTGGACCTATAACTTCACTCATTCCATATTTGCATATCATATCACGTGCTATTTTAGTGGCTCTTTCTATGTCGTTAGAAGCACCTGTGGTGATCTGATTAAAGACAATTTCTTCAGCTGCACGTCCTCCAAGAAGTCCCGTGATCTTGTCCAAAATTTCTTCTTTAGTCATAAGATACTTGTCTTGAAGTGGAAGTTGTAAAGTGAATCCAAGTGCATGCATTCCTCTTGGAACTATCGATATCTTATGAACGGGATCCGCATTTGGAAGGACTGCCCCAACTATTGCATGACCTATCTCATGATATGCGACAACTTTACGCTCTTCTTTACTCACAACTTTTGATTTTCTTTCTGGGCCGGCTATAACCCTGTCTATTGCTTCTTCAAAGTCTTCAAATTCTATCTGTTTCTTCTTTTTTTGAGCGGCCAACAGGGCGGCTTCGTTAACAAGGTTTTCGAGGTCTGCCCCAACAAAACCGGGAGTTCTACGTGCCAATATTTTTGGATCGACTTTGTTGTCTACAGGTTTTCCACGCATGTGTATGCGTAATATCGCTTCTCTCCCATTTATGTCAGGCGGATCAACGAGGATCTTCTTGTCAAACCTCCCAGGTCTTAGCAGAGCACTGTCAAGTATGTCCGGTCTATTTGTGGCAGCCATCACGATCACGGCCGTATTTTGATCGAATCCATCCATCTCTACCAGCAATTGATTCAAAGTTTGCTCTCTTTCATCATGACCGCCTCCAAGACCAGCACCTCTTTGACGACCAACCGCATCGATTTCATCAATGAACATTATTGACGGCGAGTTCTGCTTGGCTTGAGTGAAAAGGTCCCTTACTCTTGCCGCACCAACTCCCACAAACAATTCAACGAAATCAGAGCCGCTTATATGATAAAAAGGAACATCTGCTTCTCCGGCTACGGCACGTGCGAGCAACGTTTTACCAGTTCCAGGGGGACCGACAAGAAGTATGCCTTTGGGCATTCTTGCCCCGAGTGTGTTGAAAGATTGAGGATTTTTAAGAAAATCGACAACGGATTTCAATTCCTCCTTCGACTCTTCAACTCCGGCAACATCTTTAAAAGTTATCTTCTTGGTATTCGAATCATAAATTCTTGCGGGACTTTTCGTAAACGTAAAGGCTTGCGAGCCCCCTCCACCACCCATACGTTTCATAAGGAACCACCAAAGTAGGAAAAAGAGCGCTAACGGTATCAAAGTCCCAAGAATGTTTACCCATAGCGACGTATCACCGGCTGGAACTGATTTCACATTTATTCCTTTGGAATACATTTCCTGCACAAAATCGCTGCTGGTAAGTAGCCAAGGAGCGTATAGCTGATACTCTCCGCTGGCCGTCATGACTTTTGTGTTTCCGTTACCGTTTATGATGACTTCCCTTATAGGCGTTGGTTTTTCGTTGACCATTGTCCAAAACTTGGTGAAATTGATTTGAACAACTGGTGTTGGGACTGTCCACATCGATCTCACCAAGAAGAAAATCAATATCAGTATTACCATGTAGAGCATGATCGATTTCCAATTTGGACCAATGGGTCTGTAATTTTTAGGCATGTTTTAAGAAATTACCTCCTTCCCGAATAAGCACCAATACTTTACGGGTCTTACTCGTTACTTTAAATTCATCCGATATGGCTATACCTACTATCCACAAAGCCTTCCCATCCGCTTGAGAAACAATTGGGAACCGCGTTCTTACCGAGGACGGTATCTTTCGATCCTTTAAAATCGAAAGCACCTTTTTGTGACCATTCATTCCAAGCGGGACCATTTTCTCACCTAATTTTATGGTTCTAAGAAAAAGTGGAAATTTTACTTTTTTTGCATCAAAAACTGCACTTTCCTTAGCGTTGCCTAAGCATCCATCATGATCTTCAACAAACGCACTTATCTTCATTTGAAGTTTCTGCACCTTAACTTCTGATGGAACGTCGAGCTCAATTGCATTCCATTCAAAAGACCGGGCCTTTGAACCTATTGAAAGTTTATCAAATGACTTTAAGGCGTAAAATCTCTTTCCAAGGTTCAGTTCTCCATCACTTTCTTTTTCAATTAAATCGATCACAGACCTGATTTTAACGTTAGATATTTCTACGTTAAGCTCTCTGAATGTTTCTTTTATCACTTCTGATAAAAGCAATTTGTCTTCATCAACAAGATCTTTCAAATAAAAGCTCATGTTTCCATTCTCATCAAAAAAGGATTTTTCAAAGATCTCTTTTACGTTGCCATGAATGAATTCTTGGTATTCTCTGAGTATTTGAACAGTTTTAGAGATGTTTTTTTCTATGTTATGGCAAAATTCGTTTTTTATCGTTGGAATTAACATATGCCTTATTTTATTTCGAATGTAACGCACATCGTCGTTTGTTTTATCCTCAAAAAAACTCAGTCTTTTTATTGTAACATATTCTCGAATGGTTTTCTCATCGAAGGACAAAAAAGGTTTTATGTACTTATCATTTGTTGGGCTCATACCAACAAGACCTCCTAAGCCACTCCCTCTAAAAAGTCTTATAAAGAAATTTTCTGTCAAATCCGAGAGATGATGAGCTGTGGCGATCTTATCAGCCTTGAGCTTTTCAAGTGCATCTTCAAAGAAACTGTACCTGACTATTCGTGCCGCTTCTTCAAGAGATAAGCCTTTATTCTTTTCCTTGTATTTCAGTACGTCCCTTGATTCCATCCAGCATTCCATGTTTAAATTCTTAGCCATATTACAGACTGCTGGGCCTTCTTTTTCCGATTCCGGTCGTAACATATGATTTAAATGCACCACTATAAATTCTGCCTTCAATTCGGAATTGATGAAGCTCAGAGCATGCATCATCGCAATCGAATCTGCACCACCAGAAACGGCTAAGAGAACTTTTTCTTTTGGAAATACGAGCCTTTCTTTTTTTATAAATTTCAAAAGTTCGTATTCAAAACCAATGAATCTCATTTTGCCCTCCAAGCACCAAAAATAAACCCAGAGCAACACTCTGGGCTTTGGAGCCAGCGAAGGGACTCGAACCCCCGACCTACTCATTACGAATGAGTTGCTCTACCACGCTGAGCTACGCTGGCATCGGACTTCAACTAACGAATTATACTACATGCCAAGAGCTCAGTCAAGATTCGAAGTCCGATTTTTAAAAATTGTTTTCACTTCAAAAGCTGAGTTGCATACACCTCGTAAATATCTTTGTACTTAACGGCTATTCCAATGACTTTTATCACATCACCGTTTTTGGGAGCTTTTCCTTTTGGGAGGTAAACATAGACTTTGCCGGAATCATCTTTTACATAGAAACTTTTCTTCTTGGAATTGAAAACTTTTCCCTTTATTTCCACAAAAAGCTCGGAATATTTTGGAATTTCAGATATTTTGGTTAAAACTGGAAAGATGGTCGAGTGACCTGTTATTTTCAATCCAGACAGATCTATTTCAAGAGAACCGTTGTAAGAGGTGAATTTTCCAGTTACTTCAACGATATCACCTGGTTTTATTTTTCCATGCTCACCATATATTCTCATACCGTATCCATTCGATTGTATGTAAGCGTTTGATGGACTGACAACGGCTGGTACGATGCCGGTAGATGTGACACTTTGAGAGTAATACAAATGGGTGTTTTTTCTAAGTTCTGCCAAGGTCGGTTTTTTACTTATTTCTCCTTTTTTCAGGACAGGCACGTAAGAATTCGCACTGTAGAAATTCGTTGGAGCCATTTCATATTTCCCATTTTTGTTGACGATGATACCTTCAGCGTAAACATTTGTTCCTGAAGGTATCGTTGGCAATTTTTCAAGAGGGAGTAATTTAACACTTCTTTTCCCATTGGAGATATACATTCCATCATTTGAAAAGTTTATATCGCCTTTAAGCAAAACGATAAGCCCACAATATTTAGACATGTCATCAAAAGCAGGTTGAAATGGAAGAGAAAGTAAGCTCTTTGAGATGATCTGTGGAGGTACGATAGCGGATATCTCCAATTGCCCTTCGTACGTTTCAACGGAACCAACTACTCTAACAGTTTGACCTACCATAAACTCTGGGGAGTTGTTTGCAACATGGCCTAGCCACAGTTCCAAGCCACCTATCTTATTTCCGAGAGTGTAAGAAATGAAAACGGTTGGACCGAAAACAGCTTCAACTGTCCCTAAAGTTTTTACGAGTTTTCCAATGTATCTGTAAGGATTAGAGACAATTTGAGGCAAGAATGCCATTTGAGAGGTAGGAAGTTCAGGAGGCAAAATTGAAACTGCCTTCCACAACGAATCAAATCTACGAGAGGCTTGTACGATCAGCTTTTCATTTGCCAATATTGCGCCTACTTCTCTATTTTTATACATCGAAGTGTAAGAGACGTTCTCAGAGCCGATGAAGATGTAGTTATCATCTGAAACGATCATCTTCGCATGAATGAAGGGTTCTTTGACAAGTCCAACTTGTACTCCTGCAATTGACAACGATCCTAAAGTATACTGCCCCGAAGCGTTTTTGATGTTCGAGATGGGTTCTATTATTTGAACCTTGACTCCTCGTTTTGCCGCTGCCTTTATCGCGTTGAACACATTTCCCTCTGGTACCTCTTCTTCCGCAATTTTTAGCGTTTTTTTTGCGTTGTTTATCAACCATAATATATCGCTTTCACTGTTGGGACTTAGCACCAGGAATTCTCTCGGAACAGATCCGGCACGTGTGTTATTCCAATCGGCGTTGAAGACGGTTATCAACGCTTTGATCAACTGTGGATCTTTTGTCAAAACATTCGCTTCGAAGTTCTGTGATATTCCGCTATAAGTCAAATTAGACGTGCCAAATATCGCAGTTGAAGTGTCTGAAACCATGAACTTTGCATGATCGTATGCAAAACGTGCTGGTGCCCATTTGACATTCACCCCCATGGATTTCAAATTCTCATAAGCATATTTTGATTGGGCTTGCATGTTGTAGGGATGCTGTGTGAGTATAACTTGAACGTCAACACCACGTTTAACAGCTTTTTTCAACGCACTGAATACATCTCTTGCCGTCATAACGTAAACTTCGATCTTCAAATCTTTTTTGGCTGAGTTTATGACGTTCAAAAAAGGTGTTTCACCGGCATCAGGTTCGAAAAAGATCGTTGTAAGCGTTGTGGTACTCTGAACAATTGGCTGGGCGAAGATCAAAACGCCCGTTAAAATGCTTAACAGTCCCATCAAAAATAAAAACTTTTTCACAAAAATCACCTCCATAAAAGTTGAATTTCTGGCACGAAATCATTATAACTCAACAAAAACAAAATCTCAATCTTTAACCACTTGACATATCATGAATTGTCTGGTATCATATTTGGTGTTGCCGAGGTGGCGGAATTGGCAGACGCAACGGACTTAAAATCCGTTGAGGGTATTCCCTCGTGTCGGTTCGAGTCCGATCCTCGGCACCAATAAAACTTCGGTGCGGGGTGGAGCAGTCTGGTAGCTCGTTGGGCTCATAACCCAAAGGTCGATGGTTCAAATCCATCCCCCGCTACCAGATTTTTTTGTGTTGCGGCGGCGTAGCTCAGTTGGCTAGAGCATACGGTTCATACCCGTAGTGTCCTGGGTTCAACTCCCAGCGCCGCCAGAAGGATTATGTTAAAGCCAAACAGACGTAAGCGTGGGGTCGTGGCGCAGCTGGGAGCGCGCTTGCATGGCATGCAAGAGGTCGTGGGTTCAAATCCCATCGGCTCCACCAGAAGAAGGAGAAATCCTTCTTTTTTTTGTTGCAAATAGTGTAAAATATATTCATACAATTTTCAACGAAAGAGGAGGTGCTTTTTGTGAGGAAATTTTTGGTGCTTTTTTCTATTGCGGCTTTAATGATGGGAATAGCTCCCACCGCATTGGCCGCCACTCATCTTCGGGTTGCCCTTGTAATTGCTGGTGAGCTTGGAGATAAATCCTTCTACGATTCATCATATCAGGGTCTGCTACAGGCTGAACATGATTTAGGTGTATATGGAAAGGTTTTGCCGTGTAAAACCGATCCGGCCAATTACATGCCACAAATGATAGCGGCTTCTTCGAATTTCGATCTTGTCATAGTGGTGGGATATGAACTGATCGATACTTTGAAACAAATTGCTCCTGAGTTTCCAAAAGTTGATTACGTGTACATAGACGACATCGTCAAAGCTGGTCAGATAACTTCCATAACATTCAAACAGAATGAGAGCTCTTTTATGGCAGGGGCTTTGGCCGCGATGATCACGGAGCGAAAAAATTTTCCTATGGTAAACAGCCAGAAAGTTATAGGTTTCGTTGGTGGAGAAGATTATTCCGTTATAAGGGACTTTTTAACCGGATATGTTCAAGGTGCCCACTACATCGATCCAAGTGTGAAAGTGCTTACCGGTTTTGTGGGTGGATGGGATGATCCAGCCACGGCAAAGGAAGTGGCGCTTGATCAGTTCCATCATGGGGCGGATGTTATTTTTCAAGTTGCTGGTGGATCCGGGTTAGGAGTTATCGATGCGGCAAAGCAAGCTGGTTTCTGGGCAATAGGTGTTGATTCACCACAAGGATACCTCGCTCCAAAGCATATTCTCACATCGGTGGTCAAAAATGTCGGGAATGCAGTTTATGATATGATAAAGGCAAGATTGGACGGGACTTACAAAAGAAGTACTATTTACACTTACGGAATTTCAAATAACGGAGTTGGGTTGAGCTACTCAAGTGAAATGCTCAAAAATGTCCCTGCAGATATTTTTAGAAAGCTTATTCAGCTGAGAACTGACATAATCACTGGAAAGATAAAAGTCAAGTCTTACTTCGATAGAAAATGAGTGAGATAATCAGGCTTGAATCGATTACGAAGAAATTCGGAAAAGTCATCGCGGTAAATAACGTGAATCTCTCCATTGAAAATGGGGAGATTCATTCCATCATCGGTGAAAATGGAGCTGGTAAGACAACTCTGATGAGACTTTTATACGGTATGTACAAACTCGATAGTGGGAGTATGTTTTTAAGAAATGAATCTGTAAGGTTTTCTTCACCGAAAGATGCTATAGAGAACAAAATAGGCATGGTCCACCAAAATTTCATGTTGATCGACGACTTCACCGTTTATGAAAATGTTGTTCTGGGGCTGGAACCTCGCAAATTTCTTTCTTTCGATAGGACGCTCGCAAGAGAAAAAGTAAGGAAGTTGGCTGAAGAGTATGAAATGGAAGTTGATATAGATTGGTTGGTGGGAAAGATATCAGTTGGCCTTCAACAGAAGGTTGAAATATTGAAACTCTTGTACAGAAATTCCAATATCTTGATATTCGATGAACCTACGGCAGTTTTAACGCCTCAAGAATCCGATGCACTCTTCCAAATATTTCAAAAGTTCAAAGATTCAGAAAAAACCGTGATATTCATATCTCACAAGCTCAAAGAGGTTAAGAAGGTTTCTGACAGGGTATCCATTATGAGGAATGGCAATCTTTTGAAGACGTTTATCAACAAGAACCTTTCTGAAGAACAGCTTGCGGAGATGATCGCCGGAAGAAAGATATCAAAAACAATTCCAATTAGGACTAAAATCGGTAAAGCCATCTTGAAAACTGAGAATTTAACAATTTTAGGAAACAAAAGGATCCCGAAGGTGAAGAAGATGTCTTTTGAAGTAAAGAGTGGAGAGATAGTTGGTATAGCCGGTGTGGTTGGAAACGGACAAAGTGAATTAGAAGAAGCCATAAGCGGTATGAGAAAGATCTCTTCTGGAAAGATGATATTCAACGGCAAAGATGCAACACGTATGTCGGTGAGAGAAAGGAGAGAGCTTGGGATGGTGTACATTCCTGAAGATAGAATACGAACTGGTCTGGCTCCGTTGGCTTCAATACGCGATAACTTGGTCATGGGGCATCAAAATGAAAAATTTTTCCTTGGAAGTTTGGAATTTATCAAACGAAGTAGCGTCCGCGCTTTTGCCGAGGAATCTGTAAAAAGCTACGAAATAGTTTGTAAATCAATTGAAGAACAGGTCGGTACTTTAAGCGGTGGCAACATGCAAAAGGTCGTAATAGCAAGGGAATTTTCTCAAAACGTTAGTTTTCTGATGATCTCTCAGCCAACCAGAGGAGTAGATGTTCGAGGTATAGAATTCATTCACAAAAAAATACTTGATATGAAAAAATCTGGCGGAGCTGTTCTGCTTATTTCTGCGGATTTAGATGAAATACTGGCTCTTTCCGATAGAATCCTGGTAATGTACGAAGGACAGATTATATACAGCACATCCATTCAAGACGCGGTATCAAAAAAAATTGGACTTGCGATGTTGGGGATAAGATCGTGAAGGAAAGATACAAAGGCACTTTCATAATAATGGTTTCATTTTTCTTATCTTTAATAGTTGGCGGGTTTTTAATGATGTTCTACCACGTTTCACCAATAGACGGATACAAAGAAATACTTGAAGGTGCGTTGGGAAATAAGTATCTCGTCTACTCAACTTTATCAAGAATGATTCCCATACTTCTTACGGGGTTGTCAATCGCGATTTCTTTTAATGCAGGAATATGGAACATTGGTGCCGAAGGGCAGCTTTACCTTGCAGCTTTTGGTGTGGCAGCTCTTGGCGTTACTTTTCACGGCATTCCTTCTGTGCTTTACTTGGTCCTTGGTGTGACAACGGGACTTGCTATTGGCGGATTATGGGCTTGGATCCCTGGATATTTACGCGTTAAGTACAACGTGAATGAAGTCGTCATGACCATCATGCTGAATTCTGTTGCTGTTTATTTCACTTTGTACATGACAAACGGCCCATTTAGAACTTCTCAGGGAGCTCTTGGGGCCACTGATGTTATAGATAAGAGTATGTGGTTTAATCACATTAACCCTTTATCCAATTTGAACACAGGTGTTTACGTGGCGATAGTGGCCGTTGCCGTTGTGGTGTATTTGATGTTGTTTTCCAAACGTGGTTACGAATGGAAGGTGTCAAGACTGAATCCGAGATTTGCTCTTTATGGTGGTGTGAATGTAAAAGGAAATATGCTACTTGCCATGATAATAAGTGGCATGTTGGCAGGCCTTGCAGGAACATTGCTGGTGATGGGTGATTATCATAGATTTCTTAATGGTATCTCACCTGGTTACTCTTGGACAGGAATGATACTTGCGATGATGGTGAATTACGATCCAATTGGTGTGATAATCACTTCTTTTGTTTACGCCGTCATGGCTTCTGGAGGCTTAAGGCTAGAGCTCGAGTTGAACGTACCCCAAGAATTGGTTCAGATCATTTTTGTCCTTTCAGTCGTGTTTGTAACAGCTGGATATGCCGTGGCGAATCGCGTGGCAAACCGTATTCAAGAGGAGGGATAAGAAATTGTACATTTACAGATCTACCATCGTTACACTTGCGATGATAATGCTTCCAGTACTCGGTGGAATGTGGACTTTACAAGCTGGCATATTGAACATATCCCAAGAAGGAGCCATGCTAATGGCAGCCTTTTTCGCCGTGCTTGGTTCTTATCTTTTCTCATCTTTTTGGATGGGCTTGCTTTTCGCAATTTTAGCCTCTCTTGTCGTTAATTTGATATATGCATTTTTTTGTGTCACCTTGCGCGCGAATATATGGGTTATAGGCATGGCGTTGAACATATTGGCATCCAGTTTGACGATTCTTTTACTTAAAAGTATTTTCGGTGTCAAAGGATCTTTTACCTCCGAAAAGATTCAACAGATCCCCATTGTTCATCTCGGAAATCTTGGACCACTTAACGGTATCTTCAACGATTTTTCGCTGATCGTTTGGATAACTGTGGCATTGATCTTGTTTTTCAAATACATGGATTCACGCACAGTTTTTGGACTTCACTTAAAGGCAGCTGGAAAAAACTGGAAGACGCTTGATACGGCCGGAATTTCTTCATCCAAAATCAAGTACGAAAGTATACTTATAAACGCGGTATTAGTCGGTATATCGGGAGCTTATCTTTCAATAGGATATCTCAAGCTCTTTAACAAAGATATGAGCGCAGGACGTGGGTGGATAGCCGTTGCCGCCGTAATTTTCGGAAATGGAAATTTCGCATGGACCTTGATCGTTACCATCACTTTTGGATTTGTGGATGCGCTTGGCATCTCTCTTCAATCTTCAGGTTTGAACTCGAATTTAACTCTAATGTTTCCATATTTGGCAATCATCATCGCACTGATATACCAAGGGGTGAAATCCACGAGCAAAAACGAAGATTAGGAATCTTAAATGAGCTCTACGATTTTTCCACTTATTTCGTTCAAATCAAGAACGTAATCGGACAATCCGGCATTTACAATGGACTTCGGCATTCCATAAACAATTGCAGTTCTCTGTGATTCGGCTATAACTGTTATCTTGTTTTTTTCAAATCTCTTAACACCTTCCGTTCCATCTTTTCCCATTCCGGTGAGAATAGTACATAGAACGTTGGCACCGTTTTTTGCTGCACTTATAAGACTGTAATCAACGGCTGGTTTAACGCTGTTCATTTTCGGTCCATCTATTGGTCTCACGGCGAATGACTCATTTTTTCTAAAAATTTCCATGTGTTTATCTCCCATCGCCACGTAAACCGTTTTGGCGGAAAGCATCATCTCCTTTGTAACTTCGACGACTCTCAACTTCGACTCATCATTCAATCTCATTGCAAGAGCTGTGGTGAACTTGGGAGGCATGTGCTGAATTATGAGCACCGGTAGGGGGAAATCTGATGGGATATTTTTTATCACCACGTCAAGGGCACGAGGACCACCTGTGGAAGAACCTATCACGACGAAATCATATCTTTTTCTACGAACAACGTGCTTGATCATCATGGGAGGTTTGGATTTTGGAACTGGTTTGTAAGAAGACGCGAGCAAAACTTTTTCTGCTAATTCATCCGCCACGGTGTTGAAATCCAAAGAAATTGCACCTCCCGGTTTGGTAACGAAATCAAAAGCACCATTCGAGAGAGCTTCCAAGGTGATTTGAGCATCTTTCTTGGTAAGGCTGCTTAACATGATCACCGGTACAGGAGATGTTGACATGATCTTCTTAAGAGCTTCGAGACCATTCATCAAAGGCATTTGAACATCAAGTGTCATAACATCCGCGATTCCCTTTGATGCAATTTCGACTGCATCTTTTCCATTTCTTCCTATACTCACAATTTCAAAACCTCTATCCCTAAGAGAGTCACGGATAACCTTTCTCATAAATGCTGAATCATCTACTATTGCCACTTTTATCTTTTTCACTTTTTTCACCACCAAAAAAAGATAACAAAAATATCAAAATGAAATAAACGAACAACACGATTACGGCTGTCAAGGACTGATCTGATCCGAATCTCTTGCCAAAAACCATAACGGCAACTATGATCGAAAAGACGGATGCTGTGAGCACTGTCCCTGCCGCGATATCTTTCATGTGCTTCACGGTTTTGTTGTAATTTGGGTTCAACAAATCCAAGAGTTCTTCAAAAAACGTGTTCAGTGCTTCTGACATGATAACCAAAGCAATTGCCAAGAATATCCACAAAATATCTTCCATTTCAACACCGATGAACATGGCAAAAATCACCACGCCAATTGCGGCACTGAAATGGATCTTCATATTTCTCTCTTTTTTTAGAATATGCGCCATTCCAGAAAATGCGCACAAGAAACTTTGTAAAATGCTTCGATTTTTCATTTCAATCCGTTGAATAGTTCAACGGTTCAAATTCATTCGAATGCCGTCCCCGTTCGGTGAGAATATGGCACCTTTAGCCTCTCACGCAAGCTGTAAACTTTATTTGAAAGGTTGTAACCTTCTTCCAGGGCTTTCAAGTCTTTTTCCGCATATTTCTCAGGCACATGTTCCAAGACAGCTTCTTTCAACCGTACATGATTTACGATGTTGGTAGTTGCAGCCACTATGCCCAAGTTTATAACGTTTGCAAAGACCTTACTTTTAAAGAGTTCTTCGGATATGTTTGTAACTGGGATGGAAATGATCTTTTTTGTCACGCTTTGGATGAAACGAGGTACGACTCCGCATGTTGATGTGTCAACGAAAAGGATTCCGTTATTTTTTAAATATTTCGCGTGTTTTTTCAAGCCAAGATCGTGCATGGCAAAGATCATGTCAAATGTTTGAGCTTTTGGAAAATCGATTGGATCATTTGAAAATAGCACATCGCAGAGAGTAAGCCCTCCCCTGACTTGGGCGCCGTAAGCTTGTGTTTGTATGACCCATTTCCCATCTTTAACAAGTGCATCTGATAAAATGGTCCCCATAAGAACATTCCCCTGTCCTCCGAGACCGGTAATGCGAATGCTAAAAGGTATCGTAGTTGACTTGGAAGTGTAAACGTTATTTTGCATGGCTTTTTGCCTCCACTCTCTTACGCAACTTGGCGTATTCATTAACATATCCAGGCTTTTCCATTTCAACGAATTCTCCTATGACTATCTTTTCTTCAAGCTCTTCTTGAGGCATGTCTTTTACCTTCGAGAGTAACAACGAATTTTCTTTAAAGAATTGAAGCATGCCTGGACCGGTACCAACTTTATTGTATCTTCCGTAGTAGGTTGGACATTGAGTCACGGCGTCTATGACGGACATTCCTTCGTGGTTCAATCCTTTTTGAATGTATTTGGTAAGTAAGTTGTAATGAAAGCTGGTAGCCCTCGCCACATACGTAGCACCTGATACTTTTGCAAGCTCAACCGCATCAAAAGGCTTTTCTATATTTCCATAAGGAGATGTTGTAGCATAAGAGCCTGTTGGGGTAAGTGGAGAATACTGTCCACCAGTCATGCCGTAAATATTGTTGTTGAAAATTATAACCGTTAAATCCATATTCCTACGGCAAGCGTGTATGAAATGATTTCCTCCTATTGCCATGGAATCGCCATCTCCAGTCATGACTATGACCTTCAAATCCGGTCTTGCAAGTTTTACTCCGGTGGCAAAAGCAATGGCCCTGCCGTGTAAAGTGTGCATCGTGTTAAAATCCAAATACCCTGTCGCCCTTGAAGAGCATCCTATTCCAGACACGACTGCAATATCATCTTTGCTGTATTTTAAATTCTTGATTGCTTCAACAGTTGCCTTTAACACTATGCCATTTCCACAGCCGGGACACCAAACCGTAGGCATGTGATTATTTCTAAGATATTCCGATGCTTCACTCCTGTTCATTCCAATCACCTCTCATGCAATTTCTTAATGTTGAATCCAAATTTTTCAAGCCATGCCTTGTCAGAGTAGAAACCGGCAAGAAAGCGTTGGCTCCTCCAAAAGCGTTTCTTATGTCAACAAGTTTCTTTTGTAGTTCTGATTTTTTAAGTTTATCTATTTTTGTTGGCACCACAAAGACATTTTCTCCTAAAGATATCAGCCATTCAAAAGCGCCAAGGTCTGAACTCTGCACAGGTACACGGGAATCCACAAGAAGAAAAGTAGCACGTCGTGGTCTTTCCAGTTGAAAGTATTCTTCTATAAGGGCTGCCCATCTGTTTCTCTCAGATTTGGCGCTTTTTGCATAACCATACCCTGGAAAATCGACAAGATGGTAACTGGTGTTGATCTTGAAAAAGATCAACGATCGAGTTTTTCCTGGAGTAGAACTCGTTTTGGCAATTTTCTTCCCAAACAAAGAGTTCAAAAGCGAAGATTTTCCAACATTAGATCTACCGACAAAAGCCACCTCTCCTTTCAAAGGTGTAGGAAAGGCGTTTACGTTATGAGCATCTACCTCAAATTCGACTTCATTTATGAACATTGTCCACTCCTAAAGCCATTTTCAAAACTTCTTCAATTCTTGTAACGAAATCTATTTTCATACCTTCTACCACATCTTCCTTCATTTTTCTAACCATGGGTTCGTTAGATTTTGGAACCACTATCTCTTTTATTCCCATTCTTTTCGCGGCAAGCATCTTTTCTCTTAAGCCACCTATTGCCAAAACATCCCCGTTCAACGTAATTTCACCAGTCATTGCAAGATCGTTTCTAACGGGTTTATTCAAGACGACAGAGCATAATGAAGTAAGGATGGTTACCCCGGCTGACGGACCATCTTTAGGTACAGCACCTTCTGGAACATGAATATGAAAGTCGTTTTTCTCAAAGAGTTCTTTTTTTGAACTTCCACACATTCTTTTACAAAGTGTCATGGCTATCGTTGCAGACTCTTTCATAACGTCTCCTAAATGTCCGGTAAGCATCGTCTTGGAATTCCCAGGGACGATCAAAGACTCCACTATCAACACTTCGCCACCAACAGGAGTCCATGCTAAGCCTACGGTTTCACCTACAGTTGGTATCGATGGGAGCTGCGGCCGTATCAAAACAGGAGCGCCCAAAAACTCTTCAAGATTACCGGCTCTTATCTTCACCGTATCTTCACCCCCAATGACTTTTCTGGCCGCTTTTCTTAAAAGTTTTCCAAGTGTTCTCTCAAGATTCCTTACTCCAGACTCAAGGGTATATTCCTCTATGATCTTTTCAAGTCCTTTTTTGGTGATTGAAAACGCCATCTTATCGAGACCGTACTCTCTTTTCAACTTTGAAAGAAGATGCTTTTTCGCTATCTCAGTTTTTTCTTGAAGGCTGTATCCTGGTATCTCCAATACTTCCATTCTATCAAGTAATGCCGGTGGAATAGGATCTACCGTATTGGCCGTTGTAACGAACACCACATCTGAAAGATCAAATGCCACTTCAAGATAATAATCGACAAAATGTGAATTTTGTTCCGGATCGAGAACTTCAAGCAAGGCTGCGGCAGGATCACCTTGAAAAGAAGCTCCCATTTTATCGATCTCGTCAAGTAGAATAACTGGATTTTTAGTTCCAAGCTTTCTAATTGTTTGCATGATCCTTCCTGGCAGAGCCCCAACATACGTACGTCTATGTCCTCTTATTTCCGCTTCATCTCTCATTCCTCCCAAGGAAATTTGACCGAATTTTCTATTGAGAGCTCGCGCAAGCGACATTCCCAACGATGTTTTTCCCACACCAGGAGGGCCTACAAGACAAAGTATCGGGGATTTTGCGGTTCCGCTAAATTTTTTCACAGCTATGTAATCAAGTATTCTTTCTTTTATCTCTTCGAGACCATAGTGATCTGAATTCAAAATTCTTTCTGCTTTTTTTATGTTAAAAGATTCTTCGGTTTTTTCGATCCAGGGTATGTTTAAAAACCATTCTATGTACGTCCTTGAAACACTTGCTTCTGCAGAAGAAGGATGCATTTTTTCGAGGCGATTTATTTCCTTCGTAAGGACATCCGAGACTTCTTTGGAATATGTGCCAGTTTTCACACGTTCACGTAGTTCTTCTATCTCTGAAGTTTCAATTCCAAGTTCGCCTTTTATCGTTTCAAGTTTTTCACGAAGATAATATTCTTTTTGGCTCTTGTCTATTTGTGCTTTTACTTTTTTCTCTATCTTGTTTTCGAGTTCAAGCAATTCTATCTCAGAATCTATGTACTTGAGAAACTCCAGCATTCGTTCCTTAGGGTCCACGATTTCCAAAAAGCGTTGTTTCTTTTCAACTTCTGCTGGAACAAAGGATATTATGGTATCTATGAGTTTGCTTGGTTCTTCGAAAGACTCTATTTCTTTTATCGCATCTTTAGGAAGACGGTTGGTCATCTCAAAATATCTTCTGGTGTTTTCTTTTACCAATCTCATTAACGCTGCTATAGATTTCGTACGCCTTGTTTTTTTCTTGAGCACTTTAAATTCGCAGATAAAAAAAGGGGATTTTTGCGTGAATCCTTCCACTTTAACCCTAACTATTCCTTCGGCAAGAGCTTTGAATCCCCCATCAGGCAATTTGACCAATTGTAGAAGGCGAGCAATAGTGCCAACATCGTACAGGTCTTCAGGAGTAGGCGTTTCAACATTTGAATCTCGTTGAGAAACGAGTATAAGATATCTCTCTTCGGTGTTAACAACTTCTTCAAGAGCTTTTACCGACACTCCTCTTCCAACATAAAATGGCGTTAAGGCTGTTGGAAGCGCAACTTCTTCTCCCTTAAGCGGTACACAAGGAAGCACGTCGGGGAATTTTGCCACCTTTTCTTCACTTTCTATAAATTCCTCAAGTTTCTTGAATTTCCGCAAAAAACTCACCTCTGTTTTTTAGTGATCGAGCACAATCTTCTCCTTGTGCAAAAATCTCCAAGTTTCTATGCAACTCGTCTAAGAATTCCAACTTCACTTTAAAAAAGTCATTTGGTGTGTACATTCCAAGTTTTTCTGGCCATTCGATCACGCATATACCATCAGATTCCAGATACTCTTCTATTGGCAACTCCATTACTTCTTCTTCTTCGATTCTGAAGAGATCTATGTGGTAAACTTTTATTTTCGCGTTATATTCGTTGACTATTGTAAAAGTTGGACTTCCAACTTGACGTGGGTTTCCATCTAAAGCTGCTACCAAGTGGCGAGTAAAAGTTGTCTTTCCACTGCCTAAATCTCCGAACAACAAAACCACACTTCCTTTGTAGAGCAAGGAAGCGAATTTTTGTGCTATCTTAGAAACTTTCTTTTCGTCTGCTTTTTTAAAAGTAATCATCTAAGAAATTATAACATATACTTTTAACCTCACAAGTGAAAATATTCAGCATGTTTTGATGATCAAACTTTCTCTATTTTTACGGCGGCAACTTTGAAAGACGGGATCTTCGAAATTGGATCAAGTACTGCAAGTGTGAGTTCATTAACGGCGGCCTCTGAATAATGAAACGGTATGAATACCATTCTTTCCATAGAACGCCTCGTGATTTTCACTTTCCCAGAGATAGATCCGCGCCTTGATGTGACTTTAACGATATCCCCACTCTTTACTTCAAGCTTTTCTGCATCTGAAGGATTGATCTCTATTTCAACTTCAGGACTTATATCATTTATTTCTTTGACACGCCTTGTCATCGTTCCAGTATGATAGTGATACAGAATTCTCCCGGTGGACAGATAAAATGGATATTCGTCATCGGGTAGTTCTGGTGGCTCCGCAAATTCAACAGGCACAAACTTTCCTTTGCCATCTATATGTGCAAATTTTCCAGCGTGTAGTATCGGTGTGCCTGGATCTTCTTGAGAGCGGCATGGCCATTGAAGCCCCGTATGTTCCAAGCGTTCGTAAGAAATGCCTGAATATATGGGAGTAACTGTCGCGATCTCGCTCATTATCTCAGATGGATGGGAATAATTCATGTTGTATCCCAAACGATTTGATATTTCTTGCAATATGATCCAATCCGGCTTCGAGTTTCCAATTGGGTTTATAACTTGTCTAACCCTTTGAATTCTTCTTTCCGTGTTGGTTATAGTTCCATCTTTTTCGTATTGACTTGCGGCTGCCAATACAACGTGGGCGAATTTGTTGGTATCGTTTGGAAAAATGTCCATGCTTACCAGTAGTTCAACTTTTTTTAAAGCTTTTTCAACGTGTAAAGCATCCGGATCGCTCATTCTTGGATTTTCACCCATCACGAACAGTGCTTTGATCTTTCCATCGATAATGGCATTCATCATCTCTACAACGGTAAGACCGTTGGTTGGCGAAAGATTTTCTACATTCCAGGCTTTCTGGAACTTTCTTTGAATGGCTTCATCGGTTACTTTTTGATAACCAGTGTAAACGTTGGGAAGTGCACCAAGATCACAAGCACCTTGAACATTTCCTTGCCCTCTTAGCGGATTCACCCCTGTTCCTGGACGACCAATATTTCCCGTAGCCATTGCAAGATTCGCAAGAGAGATAACGTTGTTGGTACCGCTGACATGCTGAGTTATTCCCATCGCGTATATTATGACCGCATTTGTGGCACCTCCATATATCTTCGCAGCTTTAACGATATCTTCAGCCGGAACTTGAGTTACGCGAGAAACGTATTCTGGTGTGTATTTTTCAACTGTACTTTTCACCTCTTCAAAGGAATTTGTTTGGTTTTTGACGAATTCCTCATCGTAAAGGCCTTCTTTGATTATCACATTCAAGATTCCATTGAACAGCGCCACATCCGTTCCAGGAAGGTGTCTAAGCCAAAGTACGGAGTAGTCCACAAGTTCTATTCTTCTCGGATCTGCAACTACGAGTTTTGCTCCGTTGCGGACCGCTCTTTTTATCCTTGAACCGTAGACAGGATGGTTTTCAGTTGGATTAGATCCGGTCAAAAGAATGACATTCGAATCAAGTATATCCAACAAATTGTTCGTCATGGCGCCGCTTCCGAATGTTCTTGCCAGTCCGGCAACGGTGGAAGCATGGCAAAGCCTTGCGCAATGATCAACGTTGTTCGTCCCTATAACAGCTCGTGCTATCTTTTGAAGAAGGTAATTCTCTTCGTTTGTACATCTTGCAGAAGAAAGAAATGCGATGGAATTTGGACCATATTTTTCTTTTATATCCAACATTTTTTTTGTCGTGTAATCGAGTGCCTCATCCCATTCAACTGGAACGAGTTTTCCTTTTTTTCTCAGTAGAGGGTTTGTCAAGCGATCTGGGTGATTCACGAATTCGTATCCGAATTTCCCTTTAACACAAGTGGCAACACCATCGTTGACTTCTGGATTTTCTTCTGATGCCGTAACACGGACTATTTCGTTTTTCTTCGGATCCGCATATACATCCAATTGGCATCCTACACCGCAGTAAGCACATGTGGTCTTCGTCTTTTTCGTTTCCCACCAACGTGCTTTTCCAATGGAAGGTTTTTCCGTTATCGCGCCAACAGGGCATATCGTGGCACATTGTCCACAATTAACACAATCCGTTTCTGCAAGTGGAAGCTCGTATGGCGTCGCAGGTAATTCTTTGTATCCTCTATTTGTCATTGAATAGATGGACATTCCTTGAACTTCGTTACAAACTCTAACGCACAGCTGACATTGAATGCACTTGTTCAGATCTCTAAGAATGAATTCGCTTGAATCGTCTAAATCTATTCCCCTTTTGGAATATCCAAATGTGGGTTCACCGCTTGGAAAGTATTTATAAGCCAAATCTTGAAGATCACAGTTACCATTCATGTCACATGTCATACATTCGTTGGGATGCTCTGATAGCATAAGTGAGAGATTCATCTTTCTACTTTTTTCCACTCTGTTGGTATGTGTCTTGATTTTCAACTCTTTTCTGATCACGGTCGTGCAAGATGTTTGAAGATTTCTTGCCCCTTCCACTTCAACAACACACATCCGGCATGCTCCTATACTCTCAACGGATGGATGATAGCACAAATGCGGAATATCAAAACCATTTTTAAGAAGAAATTCTAAGAGATTCTTCCCTTCTGGGGCCATATATGCTTTTCCATCTATATCTATTTTCACCATATTCACATTAGGCAACAAAACTCGCCTCCCTGTTTATCAATTGTTGAAAAATATATGTAAATTAGATTGCTATAAAAAACTGTTTTTTAAGCGCTCTAAAGACGGAATTTGCCGTTTATATTCCAAAGTAAAGATCGTACTCGACTGGGTTTGGAACGCTTGAAACCAATTTCATCTCCTTCTCTTTCTTTCTCATCCACATTTCAAGTAGCTCTTCTGGGAATGCAGGGGTTAAGAATTCATGATCTGATTTCATGGCATCAAGCGCTTCTTTCAAAGAAGATGGAAGATCTTTAACTTCTTTTGGGATTTTGCCATTTTCGTAAGGTCCAAACCCTTCCTTTATCGGATCCCATTTGTGTTTTATTCCATCAATTCCAGCCAACAACATCGCCGCCATTGTGAAATGTGAATTTGATGTTGCATCCGGTGTCCTGAACTCCATCCTTCTAACTTTTTTATCTGTAACGTAAGCAGGTATACGTATTGCCGCGTTTCTGTTACCAAGAGCGAATACAGGCTTCGTCGGGGCTTCAAATCCTGGCACCAACCGTCTGTATGAATTGGTAGATGGATTGGTTATTGCCAGGAGAGCAGGGGCATGTTTTAATATGCCTGCTATATAAGACAACGCCGTTTCAGATAAAGAGTAGAGTCCATCTGGGTCATCGAATATGTTTCGTGAACCATTTGAAAGGAATTGATGAACATGCATACCGTTACCGGCATATCCATTAATTGGTTTTGGCATAAAGCTTGCCACGTAATCACTGTCATTTGCCACATTTCTAACAACGTATTTAAGTGTTGGAATCCAATCTGAAGCTTGTATGACATTCGACAAGTTGAACTCAATCTCGAATTGTGAAGAACCAACTTCATGATGATGGTATTTTATGTTCATTCCAAGATCGTTTAGAACTGACACCATATCGTTTCTGAGATCGTACATGGAATCAAATGGGGGCGTTTTGTGATACCCTTTATTGGCTCCAAGCGTGGGCTCTACAGAAGATGGCCAACTTACCTCGCTACTTTCAACGTCAAAGTGAACAGTTCTTGGGGAAACCTCATGGGTTACGGATTTAAATATGTTGAATTCCATCTCTGGGGCAACGAACATCTTTGAAGCTATTCCCAACCCCTGCATGTAGTCAAGAGATCTTTTGAGAACGTTTCTTGGATACCATTTAAAAGGGGCAGAGCGATCTGGCAAAAAGACATCACATATGAAAGAAATCGTTTTTGCGTCTGCAAAAGGTTCTTCAAATGAGGTGGTGGGATCTGGAATTGCCACCATATCACTGAAAGATGTGCTAGCGTAGCCAAAATTAGATGCGTCAAATCCCACTCCTTTGATGAAAATGTCTTTTGACACGTTTTTCACCGGTAAAGTCACATGTCTAAGAACACCATCCACATCGTAAATTTTCATATCCACATACTCGTAATTCTTAACTTTTTTTAAGTCCTCGTCTAAGTTCAAGATGCTTCCTCCTCCTCTGAAACAAAAGTTCCCTTTCCTTCTCTTTTAACTTTGTAAAGAAGATCGTCTGCCATTTTTATTGAATCTCCCAAATTTCGTTTCCCGGAAACTTTTACAATGCCAGCTGAAAAGCTTATTCCGTTTTCCTTGGTCAAATTCAGCAAGCGTTCCATGATCTTTCTTGATCTTTTGATGCTCACTCCGTTTAAAAAAATCAGGAATTCATCTCCACCGTATCTGACAATCATATCGTTGGCTCTTATGTATGTCTTTAACAAGTTCGTGAACTTTCTCAAAATTCGATCTCCTTCAAGATGACCGAAGGAATCGTTTACTTCTTTAAAATCATCGATATCCAGCATGACGAGAGAGCCGTTTTTCGAAGATAGAAAATCCAAATTTCTTCTGTTCATGACTCCCGTAAGTTCGTCGTATTGAGATATGTTCCTCAGATATTCTTTCATCTCGAAATTTTGGAATATCAAATTCACCTGTTTGCTAAACAGCTTCAGCAGATCTACGGTTTCTTGCAAGATGTGTTCGTTTGTGAACTTGTTATCCATAAGAAAGACTCCCGGATCTCCCAACTCACTGATTATAGGTATCACAACGATGGGAGAAGTTATCATCAGCGATTTTTTTACATCCACTGGAATTTCATCCAACGATAATTTTCGCACTTCTTTGTTTTCAAAGAACTCTGAATTTTTTTCGGTAACGTTGAATTTCAAATGAGAAACATGTTTTTGAAGGCTTGATGGAAAGATTTTTAGGTTGTTAACATTTTTGGCAAACTCATTTAGATCGTAATTTCGGTATTCCAAATCTTCCCAAATATGTTGAGATTCTTCATCGTTGAAAGGCCCAACTGCCCTTTCACCTACGTAGTTATTTCCTCTTTTCACGAATAAAAAGGCACGGTTAAATCCAAAACCATATCCAGCGGTGAGACCTGTCATAAAGAGGGTTACCAGTTCGTCCATTCCTTCACTTTTTAGAGCATAAGTTAAGATGTATGAAAGATTCTCGAGTATTGAGAATCTCTTCATGATCATCATTAATTCCCCCGTCATGCTGTAAAAGAAATTCAACTCGTTCATGAATTTTTTCGTGTTGATGATAGTCGTGTAAGGCATTTTCAATACCCTTGATCGAATTATGATCTCGATGGATTGCTTTGTTTCGTCCTGTGTGAATTCAAGACCGGGAAGTTCCTCATTCCTCTTGTAATACATCTTGATAAGATGTAACGAATTGAGAGGGATCTTTTGAAAATTCTCCGATATCATCACGTGCATCTTTGAATGTGGAACTTTTTTGGCGATGTAAACGTACTCTGGAGGAACGTAATGTCTTTTTAGAAAATCTTCAAATCTCTCAATTTTCATTTTTGGGGATCACACATATGAACTCTAAAATTTCACTGGAATCGTTGACGAACTGGTGTGTTTCATTTGGTGGGACAAAAACGTAATCTCCAGCTTTGAACGGTTTTTCACCTTCATCCGTTCTCAAAAATCCTTTGCCTTTAAGAACGTACACCTCATGTTCCCAATTATGAGAATGATGCGGAGAAAACCCAGAAGGTTTCACTCTAAAGTGTCTCATTATGAAAGTTGGGGCTCCATCGTCTGGACCTATGAGCACTCTCTTTTCAACACCTTTTGCCACTTTGCCATCGTCGTAAATCTTGGCTTCCACATTCATGTGATTTCCAACTTTTGACATTTCCATTTTCCCACCTTCCAACAATTCTTACATCGAGGTTCATAACGAACTTGAACGTCTTCGCCTTCAACTTTGAAAATAGGATCGCTGAGAGAAGCGGGAATCCACTCCCCATTTTTCGATATCAGCCTTTGAGTGCGGGTTGCATCCTTTCCGCAAACCATGCAAACTGCCGTCAGCAAAACCACTTCATCGGAAATGGCAACGACCTTCATGACGTTGTCGAATGGTTTGCCGCGAAAATCCAGATTCAAACCTGCAACTATCACATCTGTCCCAAAATCGACGAATGAGTTCACCACTTCGACAAGCTCTTCATCAAAGAATTGTGCTTCATCAAATGCCACGTAGTTGAGATTGTCATTAAGATATTTGAGGGCATCACTTGAACGTTCGATCGTCTTTGCTTTCAAAAAAGTTCCAGCCCTCGATATAACATTATCGTCTTTTGAACGGGTATCTGAAGAGATTTTGAATATCATTCCATGCTGTTTTGCTATATTACGTCTAACGACTCTTCTGATAAGCTCTTCTGTTTTGCCAGAGTACATTGGACCGATTGCGATCTCTACTTTGCCTTTCAAAATTCCCACTCTCTTTTCTGAATTTTTCGTATGCAAATTCGATTATATCAAAAAAAGAGTTGAAAGAGTTAAACTTTTTTTGATTGTATTTAATACAAGGTCACAACTTGCATGCTATAATTTAGATCTTAACCGTTTGATTCTTGTATCTCTTGGAGGCGTGATGGAAAAGATAATAACAGTTAAAAATCTGAAAAAAATGTACGGAAGTTTTGAGGCTTTGAAAGGAATCGATATAGAAGTCTACAAGGGGGAAATTTTTGGATTTCTCGGTCCAAACGGTGCTGGCAAAACTTCTATGCTCGAAATACTGGAAGGACTTCGTAGGCCTTCTGATGGAGAAATCCATATGTTTGGAAAAGAAGTACAAGGCGATGTTTTACCGGAGTTAAAGGAGAGGATCGGGGTGGTTCTTCAGCAAACGAGTTTCTTAGATCATCTTAAAGTTAAAGAAATTTTAGAGCTTTTCACCTCTTTTTTCAAAAAAACGTTGGTCATCTCCGATGCTTTGAAAATGGTTGATCTGGAAGAGAAATCGAATGATTATCCAGAAAACCTTTCTGGTGGTCAAAGACAAAGACTCGCAATTGCGATTTCATTGATAAACGATCCGGATCTGATATTCTTGGATGAGCCGACAACCGGGCTTGATCCTCAATCAAGAGAATCCATATGGGACTTGATAGAAAAATTAAAATCCAACGGAAAAACCATATTTTTAACAACTCACTACATGGAAGAAGCCCAGCGCCTCTGTGATCGGATCACCATCATAGATCATGGCGAAGTTATAGAAATGGGAACACCAGAAAAGCTTATAATGAAATATGGTGGGGAAAGTAAAATAGATTTCGCATGTTCTCCAACGCCTTCGATAGAAGTTTTGAAAGGGCTTAGCGAAAACATTCAAAGGATAGACGATCACTGTAGAATAACCACCAAAAATATCACAAAAACTTTGGAAGATATAGTTTTGTGGTCTAAAAAGTATAATTTTTCTTTAACCAACGTATTTTTGATAGAGCCCACTCTTGAAGACGTATTTTTGAATCTAACAGGCAGGGAGTTGAGAGAGTGAAAGAAATATGGTTTTTTTTCAAAACTCATTTGCTATCAGATATGAGGAACAAAAGAGCGATATTTTGGGCTTTGATATTTCCAACTCTTCTGCTTTTTATATTGGTTTTAACATTTACGAATATGGGCAAAAGTTCTTTGAATTTCAAAGTGATCATCATAAACGAGGCAAGTCCAACTGCCAAAGGTGTCAATTACGCCAACTCTCTTGTAAAAGCTTTCAAATCCATTTCCTATCCGAACAAGGGTGCATTTTTCACCTTAACCTTCATGAAACCGGATAATATAAACACCGCCTTCAAAAAAGTTGAATACTCCGAAGCTGATATCGTGATAGTAATACCAAAAACTTTCAACTTAGAGGTGATGAGATCTGTTCTTTTAAGCAAAGTAGGAATTTCTTTCGCCAGCGCAAAGATAAACGTCTTCTACCTTCCAAACGAGGCTTCTTCAAGTTTGGCCCAAGGCGTTGTGCAAGGTGCCATGGATGAAATAAATTCATATGTTATTTCGAAACTGCACTACAAACTGAAAACTTTCACAATACATAGCAAAACCATTGGCGAAATGATGAAATCACCTTCTTATACCGACTTCGTCTCCCCCGGAATAATAGTTATGGGAGCTTTTACGAGTGGTCTGTTGTTGATAGCACCTAAGTTGGCTTCGATGAGACGTTATGGAATCATGAAAAAATACGCTTCTACGCCGGCAAAATCTCATTTTTTCTTTTTGGGTTTTACCATGTCAAAAATTTTCACGATGCTGATTCAATATTTCTTGCTCGCGTTTTTGGCAATTTATGTTCTTAATTCCAGCATTCACATACTTTCCATAGAAGCGATTTTGTACTATTTTTTCATATGTGTAGCGTACGTTTTAATTGGATTCGATATAGGCTCTCTCGTTTCTGGACCAACGGCAGTTGGCGCTCTTACGAGTTTTATAAATTTACCGCTTGAATTTCTGGCCGGCATATATTTTCCACTCTTTAGCCTTCCGTGGTATGTTAACATCTTCGTCTATGCGAATCCTTTGTGGTATTCAACTAACGCCATGAGACAGTTGATGGGTGTCGGACTGTCAGCGACCCCCATGTGGATGAACATACTTGTTCCATCTTTGTGGATGCTTGCCTCCTTAATTTTCTTATCAACACGTAGAATATGGAAAAGGAGCTGAAATTGGTGAAAAAAATGAAGATATTGATAAAAGAAACTTTCAACATGTTCATACGCGACAGGCAAACAACCATTATAATGTTTTTTTCTCCAATTGCATTCATGCTTATTTTGGGTTTTGTAATTTCCGGCATTTCTGGTGGGACACAAAATGTGGAAGTGAAGGTCGCGATTCACATGTCAAACGATCTTCAAATGTACAAAAAAGCTCTCGAAAGCGAAGCTAAAAAATCCGGATTCGCTTTTACTTTTGTGAGAAGTGATTCCGAACTTAAAAAATTTGTGAGTTCTGCAAAAACTCAAATGGGTATTTCCATAAGCTCCACTGCTTTGAATTTTTTTTACAATCAATCCTTTGGTCAGTATAACAATTACTTGCTAATTCTTCAGAATTTCATAGTTCAAACGGTAAGAAAGAGAATGTCTGGAATTCCAACTTACATTCAAGTCAATCCGATTTCCATAAAGAAAAATTCAAATCTTACGGTTATTTCATTTGTGGTGCCAGGAGCCATCGCAATTGCAATATTGACCGCGTGTATTTTATCGACGGCGACAACTTTTTCTAAATACCGTTCAAATGACGTTTTGAAGAGAATAAGGGTAACTCCTATAAGTGGAAGTGTTTTTGCCTTTTCCATAGCCATTCACAGATTTTGGTCTTCGTTGCTATCCTCATATCTTACTCTCGTGGCTTCGGAGCTTGTATTTTCAACTCTTTACAACGTCAATTGGTTGTTGTTTACTTTTATGATATCGAGTGCTGTGATCCTTTCGATAGGACTTGGGACGATATTTTCCATAGTTTTCAGAGATAT
This sequence comes from Mesoaciditoga sp., assembly GCA_015491995.1. Taxonomy (GTDB): domain Bacteria; phylum Thermotogota; class Thermotogae; order Mesoaciditogales; family Mesoaciditogaceae; genus WGFY01. Next base: position 1,915 of record WGFY01000057.1, on the reverse strand, counting down.
GTGGACAACGTTGAATTTTTCCACCTTGCTCCTCACGGTTATGATGCTCTTTTCAAACGTATTTTACCCTTTTTCGATAATGCCGGATTACATGAGAACAATTGCGTACTTCATGCCTGTCACGTATTTTATGAAAGGTCTAAGATATGCACTTGGAATAAGCCCAATGTATGGATGGGAGTTCATGGCAATAAACGTGATTTTTGTTTCAATTGGATCTTTGATGATGATCGTTGGCGGAAGAAGTATGTTATATCTTGAAAGAAGGTGATATGATAAATGTTTGTATCGAAAGAGTTCAAATTCGATGCCGCTCACAATCTTGTGCGATATCATGGAAAATGTGAAAAGCTTCATGGTCATACGTACAAGCTTCGTGTAACTCTCAAAGGAACACCAAATGAAGATGGAATGGTCTACGACTTTGTTGAATTGAAAAAAGTAGTCAACGATCTGGTCGTGTCAAAGCTCGATCACAATTACATAAACGATTTGATAGAACAGCCTACGGCTGAAAACATAGCTTCATGGATATGGGGGAAACTTGATCCAATCTTAGGTACTCCCAATTATCGCCTCTACGAAATTTGCGTCTGGGAATCCGAAACGTCCTTTGTTTCCTATAGAGGAGGATAGAACTTCAAAGTTCGTTGTTGACGCGAGAAGGTAATTTTGTTATAATTCCTTTCGATAACTCACACGATTTGATCTTCCGATTGGTGCCTAAGGGTCATCGGAAGAAAGGATGATCGTGGCGGTAAAACCATATGGAGGTGTTTTTGTGAAAGAGATAATAAAGATGAAACAACTTCTGGAAGCCGGAGTTCATTTCGGACACCAGACGAAACGATGGGATCCAAGGATGAAGCCGTACGTTTACACGGCAAGGAAGGGAATTTACATCATCGATCTTCAAAAAACTGTAAATCTTTTAAAAGAAGCTTACGAGTTTGTGCTTGGAATAGGTAAAGAAGAAAAGAAAATGCTTTTTGTCTGCACCAAACACCAAGGCGCACAGACCATAGAAGAAGAAGCAAAACGTTGCGGTGCTTTCTACATTAACAAAAGATGGGTTGGAGGTCTTCTTACCAATTTTTCGACCATCTCTGGAAGAATAAAGAGACTTCATGAGTTGGAAGAAATGGAAGAAAAAGGTGAAATCGATTCGATGCCTATAAAAGAAGCTAATCATACGAGAAAGGAACTTGAAAGGCTTAGAAAATACCTTAACGGCGTAAAAGATATGAAAAAGATACCTGCCGCTCTTTTTATAGTCGATCCTAAAAGGGAATACAACGCGATAGCAGAAGCTCATCGCTTGAATATTCCAATTGTGTCAGTTGTTGACACGAACTGTAATCCGGATGATGTTGATTACGTCATACCAGGTAACGATGACGCTATAAGGGCCATTAAACTCATAGCTTCAAAGATAGCGGATGCGTATATCGAAGGTAAGGAAGGGAATGAAGAAGGAAATAAAAATGTATCAGAGCCGGCAAAAGCCAAAATTGCCGAGAAACTTGAAAAAGTAGAAACCGCCAAAACAGAAGAACCGATAAAAGCTGTTGAAACCGAAATTGAAAAAGAAAAAGTAAATGGTGATTATTGATAAGAAGTTTTGTGTGTGCCTGTGGCTCAACGGATAGAGCGTTGGATTCCGGATCCGAAGGTTGCGGGTTCAAATCCCGCCAGGCGCACCATAAAAGATAAAATTCGGAATACAATTAAGAAGCGTTGGAGGCGTGCCCGAACGGCTAAGGGGCCGGTCTCGAAAATCGGTGGTGCTCTGCACCTTCTGGGTTCGAATCCCAGCGCCTCCGCCAATTGATTTCTCTAAGGGCAATTTTTAACAACAATTGCCCTTATTTGTTGCGTCGATCCAGATGGTATCTTTTTATCATGTTATCAATGG
>WGFY01000056.1 GCA_015491995.1 Mesoaciditoga sp. | reverse complement strand
TCGAGAGTTTCCATATCACCATTCCTGATTTTTTCTTTTAGTTCTTTTGTATACTTTTCTTTGAATTTGCTGAGAAGCAGTTTTGAAACCATTTCCCTTAATTTTTCAAGTTCACCTTCGAGTTTACCCTTCTGCAGTCCTTGTTGTAAACCTTGTTCTATAGCTTATTTCCTTTCTTTTTCGAAGATATCCACATCAAACATTTTTCTCACCCTTTCTTTCATGAATTCAACTAACTTCTCATTTATCTTCTAAATCCGTGAACAGATCATCTACGTTATCAAAGGATTTTCCTTCTCTTTTGTTCAGTTCGTCAATTGCCTTCATGGTTTTTTTGTTTGGCAACTTTATTTCAAACGGAAAACCTTTTGTCAAGGATACTTGATGCAAAAATATGTTAACCCCATCGCTAAAACTTAAACCATATTCTTTAAAAATCTTCGTGGCCACTTTCTTAGCATCTTCATCCACTCTCAAGCTTGTACTTATTCTTGCCATTTTCTCACCTCTTGCTTTGCTTTTCGGTCTAAAAAGATTATAACTCAAATGAGGTATTTTGTCAATTGCGTTGGCACTTCCCCTTTTAAATCATTTAGCTGTATTGAGTATCCTCTCATTTTTCAAGCCAAGATTTCATAAACTCTTTAATTCGCTTATTTGCTTCTTCCTTATCAAATTTTTTCGGATCGAAGTCTTCACCATACCATTCACGAAGCTCTTCGTATTCTTCGTCTCTTGGATTCTTCAATACTTCGAGGTCTTGCATGTAGCCCCATACTCCCCCACAATCTTCTGGTGGAGCGGCCATCATACCATCTAAGCAAAGTGGCAGAGGAGCCTTTTTACTTTTATCAAGAGGAAAGATCTTTTCAAGCTTGATTTTTATGTGCCAATCATCTCCGAAATCATAGATATACTCAATTTGATCTTTTTCTTTCTTAAGAAATGAAAGTATGAGTATCGATTCTCCCTTTATTTTATACTTTCCGGCATAAAAAGCATGCATATGTTCATTTGTCCAATCCATTATAGATTGAATTACAAGATGAAGTGCTTCAAAAGATATCGTATTTTCAACGAGTATGCTTCTCCATATCTTAGGCCGTAAACCTTCAAATTCAACTCTAAGTTGATATATCTTTTTTTCATCCATCTTCTTTTCCCCTTTTCTTGGGCTTACCAATATCATGTTCCACACCGGTTCAAAGCTTGCCATGTGAGAGTAAATCTCGTTCAACTGTTTTTCATCATCTGTTTCTAAAAAATAGACTTCGAATGATTCTGAGATCGGTTCGAATTCTCCTACGACTTCGTTTACCATGGCTGCACTTGTAATCATAGAAAGAATATCTTCTTTCTTGAATTTGGACTTAAATTTGGCATCAAGTCTTTCCAAATACTTTTGCGGTTCAACTTCACCATCTTCGCCTACGACATCTTCCCCCGTTGGCACCAAAAATTCCGACATTTCGATGATTTTTTCAAGCTCTTCTCTCAAGTTTCTGGTTTCATTAACGTAGTAAAAAAACGGTGGAGACGAAGGATAATCATTCGAAGAAAATACAAGATAAATCCCTCTTTTTTCAGGAATTATTTTACTTGACTCCATTGTTAAAGAGCTCAAAAATTCATCTCTAACCATGATTTTGCCAACGTAGTCAAAGGTGTAAGGTCCGCTCTTAACGCTTTTTTCAATTCCATAAGAGAAGAAATCCCCAACTGTTTTTACGTATTTTTTCCACAGGTGAATATCTTTTCCCTCATTGAGGTTTACTTCTTCATAAACGTTGATGCCCATATTCAGGAATTTGTCAATAGAGTTCTTCATAGTATCGGACAACGCAGACGGCTTCAGTTTTTTCCTCTTTTGAATTTCTTTAAGAACGTGTTTTATCCTGAAAAACTGTTCGTTCTCTTTAAGAAAAAAGCCAGGCCTTTTAATGCTACTTGGTTTCATGGTTTTTAAGCATTTTTCTATGTCTTTCCTTGAAATAAAAAGTTTCTTGCCTTTAAAAGTAAATGTATATCCGATTTCTTTCATATTCATCTTCTCCATGTTTAAAGTATAACTTGTTTAAGTTTTTACAGTATTTTTTTAACTTCGTCTAACGTGATATCGAATATATGATATGCGATGTATTCGAGAGTTTCCATATCACCATTTCTGATTTTTTCTTTTAGTTCTTTTGTATACTTTTCTTTGAATTTGCTGAGAAGTTGTCTTGAAACCATTTCTTTTAGATTTTCGAGCTTGCCTTCAAGCCTGCCTTCGAGCTTGCCTTCAAATTTACCTTCAAGCTTGCTTTTTTCAATCGCTTCTTTTTTTTCTTTTTCAAGAAGTTCTCTTTCTTTTTCAAAAATATCCACATCAAACATTTTTCTCACCCTTCTTTTCATGAATTCAACTAACTTTTCATCGTAAACAGTGCTTGTCATTACAAGCGTGGCCGTTATTATGTCATCTTTCAAATTCCTGCTGATTTTCATCTTCGCTTCTTCGTCTACCAATTCGACTATCTCTTTTTCGTTTGAGTTCTTCATTAAAGGCATTAAGGCCATCTCTATGTAATTGGCTTTGCCATTTTTTACTTTTTCAAGTACGCTTTTGGCATCTAATTCATAAACTTTCACAATTTCAGGTGTGAAAGATACACTTCTGTTCTTTATCACTTGTTTGCTTATTTTCGTTTTTCCAAGGTAGATTATGTACGTGATAACGTCCTTGTTGAATTGTCTTGTCAAAAGTGCGTTGTAAACAAAGAATCTGTTGAGCGTGTCTCTCGTCATGTTCTGTTGGAATTCAACATGAATGATCTCAGATGTGCCTGTTTCCAAAACGAAGTCCGCATGTAAATCCGTCATACGGATGTCTTTTATCTCTTCAGATAGGTATTGAACGCCATTTGTTTTTATTCCAAGAAAGTCTGTTATTTGATTTGGTGATATA
>WGFY01000055.1 GCA_015491995.1 Mesoaciditoga sp. | reverse complement strand
GAATACAATTAAGAAGCGTTGGAGGCGTGCCCGAACGGCTAAGGGGCCGGTCTCGAAAATCGGTGGTGCTTTGCACCTTCTGGGTTCGAATCCCAGCGCCTCCGCCATGACAATTCAAGGACACTTAATGTGCCCTTGAATTCTTCTTTCTTAAGTAAAGAGGAGTGTTGTTGATGAATGCGATAGAAGTTGAAAACCTTTCAAAACGTTTTAAGGGTCTTTTCGCCCTCAGATCTATATCATTTGATGTGAAGAAAGGAGAATGTTTTGCCCTTATCGGCCCAAATGGGGCTGGAAAGTCGACGATGATCAAAATACTCACAACTTTGATACGTCCAACAAATGGCAGAGCAAGGGTTATGGGTTATGATTTAAAAGAAAGGAAAATGGTTAGGAAACAATTGGGTCTTGTTTCTGAAAACACGATTTTCTACGATCAACTAACGGCAATGGAAAACCTCGTTTTTTTTGCCGGCCTTTATCATATCTCCAAACATGCTGCAAAGATAAGAGCTGAGAGACTCCTGAAATTGGTAGAAATGTGGAAGTGGAGGAATCAACCCTTAAAAACCTTTTCAACCGGAATGAAACAAAGAATCAACATCATACGTGCCCTTATGCATTCACCCAACATCATATTCATGGATGAACCGACACTTGCCCTTGATCCGCAAACATCTCTGATAGTAAAAAATGTCATAAAGCATATTAGAGATAAAGGCGTTACGATACTTTTCACAACCCATATCATGGAATTGGTAGAAGACATAGCGAACAGAATAGCGATTATGAACTCTGGAGAAATAGTGGCAAATGGAAGTTTGAAAGAGTTAGAATCGCACTTTGAAGATGATGAAAAGATCGTAACACTTGAGTTTGAAAATGAATCACTCGCAACTTTAGGCTATGAAAACTTTAAGAAGATGAAGAAGATAAAAAACGTCAAGAAGAAGATAAAATCTGTAAAAATTTCTTCCACTTCAAAAGATGTGGTGATGGAAATCATGGATGAAATTTCAAGAACTAAACTTCCAATCAAGTCTTTCAACACTTCAAAACCCTCTCTTGAAGAGATGTTTGTGAGACTCACAGGACGTGAACCTCAAGAAAAAAACAAGGGCAATTCGTGAATTGCCCTTGCCATTTTAGCCTACGCACAAAGCTCCAAAATCTTTCTCACATCATTTGGCTCGAGCCTTTTAAGCCTTCCAAAGGGTGTTCTCATGGCAGCGTTCTCCACGACTCTTTCTATTCCATCAAAGGGAATATTTGCATCGTGCAATGTAACAGGTAACCCTATATCTTTGTACCATTTTTTCAGCCTTTTAATTCCCTCAAGCGCTGCTTTTTCATCATCCACGTCACCGATTTCGAAAATTTTCCTTGAAAATCTTGCAAATTTTTCCACATCTTCATGGCGAACGTATTCCATCCATGCAGGAAAGATTATGGAAAGCCCAGAACCATGTGCTATATCATAGAGAGCACTTAAAGAATGTTCAATGGCGTGGCTGGACCAATCTCCCCCACTTCTTCCAGTTCCGTTGATCCCGTTAAGAGCAAGAGTTGCGCTCCAAATCAAATTTGCCCTGGCATCGTAGTCATTTGGATTTCTTAGAAGGATCTCAGTCGAGTTCATGACAGTTCTAATGATGCCTTCAGAAATTTCATCCAATATCAGGGTGTTTGGTGTGTTATCAAAATAAAGCTCCAAAACGTGGGCAATGGCATCTGCCGCACCATTAGCCGTCTGAATTTTAGGAAGAGAAAATTGGGCTGATGGATCGAGCACTGAAAGCTTTGGGTAGCTTGTAGTGGCCCAAAAAGAGTATTTTTGCCTTGTTTTTTCATTGGTTATCACCGCTCCACCATTCATTTCAGAACCTGTTGCCGATATTGTAAGAACTACAAAAATGGCAAGAGACTTCTCAACTTTGTACTTTCCGGTAAAAGCGTCCCAGATATCTCCCTTGTAATGATATCCGGCCGCGATCGTCTTGGAAGTATCAATAACGCTTCCACCCCCAATCGCAACAACAGCATCGATACCTTCTTTTCTTGCAAGTTCTATTCCATCGTAAACTTTGCTTAGAATCGGGTTGGGCTTTACCCCCGGGAGTTCCACCCAATCAACATTTGATGATTTCAAAGAATTGGTTACCATATCGTACACGCCGTTATCTTTTATGCTTCCTCTTCCATAAACTATCAGAACTTTATTTGCGACTTTTTTTACCTCGCTGCCAAGTTTGGATATTTTACCTTTTCCAAACACCACTTTGGTAGGATTCTGGAAGATAAAATCCTTCATTTATTTTCACCTCCAATATCGTCAAAATACTTCAAAATGCCATCATCTATGGCCAAAGCCTCTCTCCACAAATTGCGAGGATTTCTTAACCATTTCTCCCTTTGTGGAGAGGACATGAAACAGCTTTCAACTAGTACAGCTGGAACTTTTGCAAGCCTTAAAACTTTGAAATCATTTCTTATAAGTTGCCCTTTCAAATTGAAGATCCTTTCAAAAGATTTAAGCAACTCATCGGCTGCCACTTTTGAAGTGTCAGTTGTACTCCAATAGAATACTTGTGTTCTATCCACTTCTGGTGCATTTTTCACCGAATTATGATGAATGCATACGAACAAATTGGCGTGTTCTTTATTGGCAAGTTCAATTCTGTCTTTAAGGTAAACTGTTTTATCCGTTTTTCTTGTCATGTAAACTGTTGCACCTTGAAGGTTAAGAATTTTCCAAAGGTCCAACGCCACATCAAGGTTTATCTTCTTTTCCAAAAGGCCACTTGGTCCGATAGCTCCATCATCAACGCCTCCATGGCCAGGATCCAACACGATCACTTTTCCACTTAAAACCTCGCCTATCATCATTGAAGCAACAAGCAAAATCGAAATGAAAAAAAGCGCTTTTATTTTGATTTGGGTAGCTCCTTAGGAAAAAGCAATTGCGATTTCATTTCTTTGATGAGAACCTCTATACCCTTCTGAAGCTGCAAATCTTTTTTTATGTTGATGGTTGCCGTACTTTGAGTGGAACCAACGACAGTTTGAATTAGCTCTTTGTAGCTTTCATTTTTAGTCGGTGTTGCGGATGATTCTTTCACCACATAATCGGGTGTTATTCCCTTTAAGTTTATGTCCTTACCATTTGGAGTGAAATAATGATTGGTCACTAGCAACAAAAGGCCGCCATTTGAAAGTCGAAACTCAGTTTGAACGGCAGCTTTTCCATATGTTCTTTCACCTACAAGCGCTGCATAACCATTGTCTCTGAGCGCTGCAGAAACTATTTCGGATGACGATGCTGAACCGTGATTCACCAAAATAACGATTGGCAACCTTCGATGAACATTTCCGTAAGATCTGAATGGGCGCTCCACACCGTAACGGCTTCTCATCGTAACGATCAGTTTACCTTTCGGAAGAAAATCGCTTGCAACTTCCAAAGCTTGGGAAAAGAGCCCACCAGGATCGTTTCTAAGATCTATTATCAACGCCTTTATATTTTGGGAATACAAGATATCGAGTGCTTTTGAAAATTCATCACCTGTGGTTTCGCTAAAATTGGTAATTCTAACGTATCCAATTTTAACAGCGGATGCGTTTAGAGTTGTGTATTTTACCGTCTTCAATTTTATCAGTGCTCTTGTTATGACAAAGGTGAAGGTGGCCTTTTTGGATGGGCGGTAAATTTCCACGTTAACTTTAGATCCTGGATTTCCCCTTAAAGCGTTAACCGCCGGAATGTATCCAAGTTTTTTAACACTACTTCCGTTGATCGAGACTATAAGATCACCGCTTTTAAGGCCCGATTTTTCTGCTGGCGAACCGTACATTGGGCTTATGATTTCCACCGCATTACGCGTAGAATTGTAAGTTACTTCCGTCCCAATACCACCATATTTTGAGGATGTTTGTATATCAAACTCTTTAACCTCATTAGGTGAAAAGTAATAAGTGAACCTACTTCCAAGATTTTTTACTATGGAATCTATTGCTGCATTTTCGATCTTTTGATAGTTAACAGATGTGGCATTGTAGTAGTAACGCTGAATCAATTGCATGACTTGTGAAACTGAATTCGAGCTTGTGCTAAGTATTTTTTGAGTCGCCCAAGAAATAGTTACAAGACTTGTCAGTAAAAAAATCACCACCAACGTTTTTTGATATTTTCTCATTTTTTTCCTCCATTCGAATTTATCACCACTTTCAAAGATACCCCATCTACCCTATAATGTCTTTGGAACGCCTACAAGTACTTAAAGATCAATTTCATAAGATCTTTCATTTTATCTGTGCCATCTTCAGAAGAGAATTCATTTACACATGACATCGCATAATCTTTAACGACGATTTGAGTTATGGCGTCCAAAGCTGAGCGGGCAGCCGATATTTGAGTTATTATATCAATGCATTCCCTTTCGCTTTCCACCATTGTTCGGACGCCTCTTACTTGTCCCTCTATTTTTTTTAACCTGTTTGTTATTTTTATTCTTTCTTTTTCGTCCACTTTCATTTCCCTCCACATTGAAATCTATTAATCCTCTACCTTTATCAACGGATATAACCTTTGCCTTGATCTTATCACCAAGTCTAAAAATCTTTCCTTTCCTTTCACCTACAAGCTGATTCAATTTCTGATTGTACACGTAATAATCATCTAAAGACGAAATATGTATAAGACCGCTTATGGCTTTTTCTGGTATTTCCACAAACATTCCAAAGTCTGTGACATCGGTTATGACAACGTCAAGAATTTCGCCAATGTGATTTTGCATGTACTCTATTTTCTTCAAAGCAATGAGATCTCTTTCAGCTTGATCGGCAATTATCTCACGTTTTGAGCTTTGACGTGCCACCAGGGGAAGAATTTCCATGTGTTTTCGAACTTCCTTCTTTTCAAATTCTTTTTTGTCTATGTAAGCTTTCAACAATCTATGTACGACCAAATCTGGGTATCTTCTTATCGGACTCGTAAAATGTGTGTAATTCAAAGATGCAAGGCCAAAATGCCCAACATTTGTCTCGGAATATATGGCTTTCTTCATCGAGCGAACGATGAGTCTTTGAATTACGGATTCAAGTGGATGACCTCTTATCTGTTCGAGCACTCTTTGAAGTAAGATGGGCTGAACATTTTCTGTGATTTTGAATTTCAAGTCAATGACTTTCAAGTATTCTGAAAGTTTTGTCAAAGCTTCTGGATCCGGCCGATTGTGAACACGGTAAATAAATGGAGAGTCTTGAATGTCGAATATCTCAGCGACTGCTTCGTTGGCGAGTATCATGAACTCTTCTATGATGGCTTCTGAAATGCTCTGTTTTCTCAAGACGATATCTTCAACCTCTCCACTTTTGCTCAGTATCACTTTGATATCATTTGATTCGAACTCTATCGCCCCTCGCCCCAAACGGCTTGTCTTCAAAGTGTGTGCGAGCTTTGCCATGTTTTCAAGATCGGTTCTGAGAAAACCTATTTCGTTTTCCAATTCTTCATTTGGCTCTTCTAAAAGCATTCTAACCTTTTTATACGTTAGCCTTTTTACAGATCTTATGACACTCCTTGAGAATTCTTTCCTGACAACTCGCCCGTACTCGTCTATTTCCATTTCAACTGAAACGGTAAGTCTGTCTTTGCCTTCAACAAGGCTACAAAGGTCGTTAGACAACTCAAAAGGAAGCATTGAAACCACCGTACTCAGAAGGTAAACACTTGTACCACGTTTGAAAGCTTCTTTGTCCATGGCACTTCCCGCTTTTACATAATGAGAAACATCTGCTATGTGAACTCCTAAGACGTAATTTCCATTCGGAAGGGTGTCTATGGATACGGCATCATCAAAATCTTTAGAATCTTCACCATCAATGGTAAATATCTTTTTCCCTATGAAGCTCTTTCGACCGTTTAATTCTTTTTTAGTTATTCGCTTTGAAAGATTTCTAACTTCTTTTAACACCATCGAAGGGAATTCTCCTGGAGCTGGTAACTGATATTTGGCAAGAACACTTGGAATATCAACGGTGTGCGAGTTTGACCTTCCCAAAATGGCAGTTATCTTTGCCATTCCTTCTGAATTCTCATTAGGATATTGAACGATCTCTCCGACAACCTTTTCCCCACTTGACGCGTTCATTGAGTCGTCTCCAGAAACCCTGAATTCGTAAACGATCTTCGTATCGTCTGGTACAATATATCCGAAATTCGTTCCTTGAGCCCTGTAAACTCCGACGATCGTTTTAAGAGTCCGTTTTAAAATTTTGATCACCTTAGCGTGCTGGAGCTCGTCACCCTCAACGTTGAAGGTCTTTATCAAAACTTTGTCACCGTTAAGAGCCCAAAGCGTATCTGCCACCTCTACCAAGGCTTCTTTCCCAGAAAACGACGTAACGAAAGATTTTCTTCCCGATCTGATAAACCTGATCTCACCTATTAATTCATCCTTTTTAGGAAGATGCCATTTCCAATTTTTTGTTCGGTAGACAAGATCCTCATCTTCCAAAACCTCCAAAGCTTTCCGAATTTCCTTTGGAGGTTTCTCGAGTGTTTTCGCCATGAAATTGCTTGTAGAAGGCTTGTAATTTTTCGATTCCATATATTCAAGCAGTTTTTCCGCTTTCATGGATTTCCCCCCTTTTTCATATTTCCGATTTCACCAATTCAAGAACGTTCTCAAAATCTTTTCCCATGTACGTATCCCCTTTTTTCTCGTTAATACCCCCATTCAAAATTCCTACGTACTTTTGAAGTTTTTTCCCAGTTTTAAGAGGTTCATGAAACTTTATGGCACGAGATGCTATCATCCCTTCAATGGCAACCACTTTGGCGGTATTCTCTAAGATCATCCTTGCTTTGCGCGCGGCAATCGTACCCATTGAAACATGATCTTCTTGATAAGCGGATGTTGGAATTGAATCAACTGACGCCGGATGAGCCAAGATCTTGTTTTCACTTACAAGGGATGCAGCGGTGTACTGCCATATCATCATCCCGGAATTCAATCCAGCTTTTCCCGTTGCAAGAAAAGGTGGCAATTCAGAAACCAAAGGGTTGACAAGTCTATCAACACGTCTCTCTGCTATACTTGCAAGTTCGCTTAGGGCTATTCCCAAAAAATCCGCCGCCATTGCCACAGGTTCACCATGGAAATTTCCTCCGCTTAACGCCCCGTCTTCAAAAATTAAAGGATTATCGGTTACGGAATTCATTTCGATCGAAATCACGCTTTCCACGTAATCAATTGTATCCTTAACCGCACCGAGTACTTGCGGAGTTGCTCTCAAACTGTAAGCGTCTTGTACTTTCGAACAATTTATATGAGATTCCCTTATTTGGCTTCCTTCAAGATATTCAAGCAATTTTTTGGCCACGTATCCTTGACCTTTATATGGCCTTAGCTCATGTATTCTTGGATCGAAAGGTGCTGTTGAACCCTTAAGAGCATCTATGGATATGGCCGCAGTTATGAGAGAAGATTCAAATAACTTTTTTGCATCGTATAATGTTAATGCAAGAACGGCGGTTATAGCTTGAGTCCCGTTGGTGAGCGCGAGTCCTTCTTTTGCCTCGTAGCGCAGTGATCCCATCTTTTCGGATTTCAAGGCAAATTCAGCCTTTACCCTTTTGCCGTTGTAAAGCACATCCCCTTCTCCCATCATTGCCAATGCTATGTGAGCCAAAGGCGCGAGATCACCACTGGCACCAACCGAACCTTGTGAAGGAACAACTGGTGTGATCTTATGGTTAAGCATGTTTATCAAACCTTTTACAATCTCAACTCTTACTCCCGAGAATCCTTTTGTCAAAGAAAATGCTCTCAGTAACATCATGGCTCGAACAGTTTCCTCGTCAAAAAGTATTCCAACGCCTGCCGAATGACTACGTACAAGGTTGGTTTGAAGTTCACCTATTTCTTCTTTTGGAATTCTGACGTTTGCAAGTGCACCGAATCCAGTGTTTATTCCGTACATGGATTCGCCTGACTGAAGAAATTTCTCAACCTTCTTCCTCGAATTTTCAACGCGTACTTTGGCTCCATCTGAAAGTTCGACTTTCTCAAAATACCTTGCAACCTTTACAAGCTCTTCAAGCTCCAATTTCTCTTTTATTATCATCGCACTTCCTCCTCCAAATTCTTTCTTTCAAATTCTAAAGAATCTATATTTTCAATGATCTTTTCCATTTCTTGTTCTACCTTTTTTCTCTTTTCTGAAAGGTTTGTAAGTTTCATATGATCTCTTGACCAACGATTCATCTCACCTTCAAGATCTTCGTATACCCTTTCAAGTTCTTCAAATTGCGATTCATAACGTTTTAATTCTCTTTCCAGTGATTTAAGCTTGTTTCTTAAACTTTTTTTCCTCTCAAATCCAACATTATTACCGTGCTTGCTTGAATGCTTTTGAATGAAAGAATTCTCCAAAAATTCAACCGCTTGATCGTACTCACTAAAAGAATGGATTTCTTTGTTTTCAAGGATAAAAAATCTGTTGGCTACATGTTTTGCAAATTCCAAGTCATGAGTGCTGAAGAAAACTGTACCAGTGTACCCTTTAAGGGTTTCTTCAAGAGATTCCATCATGTAAACATCCAGATGATTTGTCGGCTCATCCATAATGAGAAAATTGGGATTTTTAAGCAGCACTTTGGATATCTCAAACCTGACAAACTCACCGCCACTTAAAGAATCCAAGCTTTTGAAGACATCATCGCCTTCAAATCCAAATCTACCGAGATACCTTCTAACTTCGTAATCGGGCCAATTCTGGACGAATTTCCAGATGGTTGAGATAAGAGTTTCAGGGGTTCTGTTGCTACCAACTGTGTCCACATAAGCGAAGATCGTGTTTGGCCCAAATTCCACTTGCGGACCTTTTTTTACAATTTCTTTCAACAGCGTGGTTTTCCCAATGCCGTTTTTTCCCAGCAAAACCACTTTTTCTCCGTTATGGATTTGAAACGAAAAATCCCCTATGTGTTTGTCATCAATCATGACTTTCAAATTTTCAACTCCCAAAACGACACCTTCTGTTACACCATATGTATCAAAATTAAGCGTGGTAAAGGTTTTCCTTCTTTCAATTTTTTGATTTTCCTTAGCTTTAACGAGCCTGTACAGTTGCTTTTCTTTTGATTTCGCTTGGCGTATAGCTTTCTCCCTTCCCCATTTTCTGTACCTTTCAACTACATTATGAAGATGATTTATTTCTCTGGAAATACTTTTTTCTTTTGATTGAATAGTTTTAAGATAGTTCTCTTTTTGTATCAAAAAACTGGAATATTTCCCTTTGTAAGATTTTACCGTCCCAAAATCCATATCCCATATTTCATCTGGGATTTTTTCCATGAGATTTCTATCATGAGTTGCGATCAAAACCATGCTTCGAATGGAAAGTAGAGTGTCCTGCAAAAAGAGAATCCCATACACATCCAAATAGTTCCCTGGTTCATCAAGAACCAACAGATCAGGTTCAGCCGAAAGTATCTTTGCAAGTTGAAGTTTTGTGATCTCACCTGCACTAAGGGTGGAAAGCCTTCTTTCAAAATCATTCTGCGAAAAACCAACACCTTTAAGCATCCTTCTAACTTTTTTCTCTACCGAGTAAATTCCCAATGACTCCGCTTTTCTAAGGAAAGTATCATAAGAATCGATATCAGAAGATATGGCTCCCTTCATCGCTCTATCGTAAGCGTTTAAAGCATCTTTAAAAGCAGAAAGCCCTTCTTCGTAAAGAGTGCGATCTTTTGTAAATCTAAACTGTTTAACAAAGCCCATCTTTTGACCTGAGAATAACACGTGCCCTTCACTTGGTTCCAATTCGGAAGTTATGATCTTCAGAAGCGTTGTTTTTCCACAACCATTGGGACCGAGAAGCACGACTTTTCGGCCACGTTCCATAAAAAGGTTAACATTTGAAAACAGCTTCCTATCACCAAAATTCATGCTCAAATTAGATAATTTCAAAATCATAACTCAATTATACCATTGTATAACCATGCGCTGCTAAAACCTTGGGAAAGATGTGAAAAATTTTAACTCTTGACTCTTAATGTGCGTCAAGTTTAAGAATTTAATCAGAGAGTAAAACAGCTTACTTAATGAACGTTTTTTATACTCTCTCGAAGCCCTGCCATAACCTATAAGCTCTCCAGATGGTTATCAGTTCTGGGGTCAGGCTTCAAAAAAATTTCCTTGCCGCTTGTGAAGCGATAAAAATCTTTTTCAAAGATTGTATTTTCGTACTGGTTTAAATCGTTGTTTTTCACGTGGAGAGTAATACCTTGAAAAATCTGTTATAATTATTTAATCGATCGGTATTGCAATTCAAAGACAAGGGAGTGAAAAAAGTGAAAAAGAGAGCATTGATTTTATTTTTGATAATCAGCTCTATGATGATTTCGTACGCATTTTCTTATCCATTGGAAAAGATATTACTCAAGAATTTTAACACCGTTTTGACGCTGGCCAAATACGAGCAAAAAGATGCCATAGTGGTTTTTTCGGATCCGAATTGTTTTTACTGCAAAAAACTCAAAGCTGAAACTCTTGTTGACAAAACCGTCCAAAAAATACTTGCGAACAACTTCATCATAGGTGAGATCTTTCCGACAAGCGAAAGCGCCGCATTCGAAGGGAAAACCTACACCTATAAAGAGCTTTTTGGAGGCTTTGGGGTTCGTGGGACACCGACGATATTCTTCTTCGACCCTAACGGAAAACCAATAACTTATATTCCGGGATACATTGCCCCAAGCAACTTTAGCATGGTATTGAGGTACATAGCAGAAAAAAAATACGTCAAGAAGGTGAATTTTAAAGAATACTTGAAAACCAAAGACACTTTCATGGGTACATCAACAATCGTTACCCTTTCTCAAATGGAAGCGAAATACATAGCACTTCACGATCCGATGAGTGTTCAATTGAAAACGCTCTCGAATGCGCATGATCCATACATGAAGTACATTTTGAGCGGAAGCAACGCCACTTCCACTTCTCAAAAAATGAAAAAAGCTGGTTTCTACAACATTTTCACCGTGAGATGATCAACACTTGACGGGATACGTTCGTCCTGATGTGGATGAACTGAAGGGAAAAGAGCTGAAAGTGTACAGAGCATATTACTGTGGTATCTGTACATCTTTGTCAAGCAAATATGGGCCTTTGTCTAGATTATTTTTGAGCTATGACGCCACGTTCATGGCAATTCTTTTCGATTCATTTTCAAATGATAAGCCGAAATTCGGAAAATCCAGATGCCCACTTCCACCTTTTCAAAAAAAAGATGTGGTGGTGCGCAATCCTGCTGTTGAATTTGGAGTCGAGATTTCGCAGCTAGGAACACGTTTGAAGACGGAAGACTTAGAGCGAGATTCGAGAATGATGAAACGTTTTTTCATTTTTTTGATCGCGCCACTTTTTCGAAAAGCCGATAGGTCTTTGATAAAAATTGTTAAACCCAAGATAGACAAGATGGTTTTTTTGGAGATCACCCGTTCTTCAGATCCCAATGAGATTGCCGATGCCTTTGGAGAAGCTTTAAGCTCGATGGTGAAATGGGCAAAATTTCCCAATGAAACGGCGCTACTGCTCCATCTTATAGGACGTTGGGTTTATCTAATCGATGCACTTGATGACATGAAAGAAGACGCAAAAAAATCTTCTTACAACCCTTATGTCTCGAAGTACAAAATCCACTTTTCTCAAGACGATTTTTTGGAATTGATTGACTTTGTTAAAAAAAATGAGGAGTCGTCCATACGCTTTCTCCTTCAAAGAATGCAAGAGGAGTTCTCTAAATTAGAAGGAAAAATAATAAGAAACTCCACGCTCATAGAAAACGTGATATTCTACGGGATACCCAAAGTTACGTCGGCAATTTTAAACATCGAACAAAAGAAAGGAGCGTAAAAAGTTGAAAGATCCTTACGAAGTCCTTGGAGTTACGAAGGGCGCAAGCAAAGATGATATCCGAAAAGCTTACAGAGAACTTGTAAAACGCTATCATCCTGATAAGTTCCAATCAAATTCGGATATGCTCAAACTTGCAGAGGAAAAGATGAAAGAAATAAACGAAGCTTACACGTACCTTTTAAACCATGATGATGGTGATACATCCTCCACGTCTACATATTCTACGGATGATGATGGCATTTACGCCCAAGTAAGACAGAAAATGCAGTCGGGTGATCTTTACGGAGCCGAAGATCTTTTGATTAAAATTTCAGACAAAACCAATCCCGATTGGTATTTCTTGAACGGAATAATATACGCTCAGCGCGGATGGTATGATAAAGCTTACGAATATATAAAGCGAGCTCATGACGCACGTCCCGATAATACCGAATACGCCCAAGCGTATGAAACCATTCGAAAAACATCAAGAAGACAAGGCCCAATATACACCGGCGGTCAAATGAACGATGGTGCGGCTTGCTTGAATTGCTGCACAGCGTTGATTTGCACTGATCTGTGTTGTAATTGCTTGGGAGGTGGATGCTGAAAAGTTGAAAACGCGTCCTATAGCCTTTGGAGCAATGTACTCCGCTTTTTCTGTTTTGCTCTTGATCTTGTCCGTATCTTTTGGAGACGATATGTTTTTTCTTATGCTTTCCTCTTTGCCCCTGGCATTTGTTATGGATCAATTCGGTTTGAAAACAGCCTTTACATCCTATTTCACCATCTTGTTCTTGGCATTTGCTTTCTTTGGACTCAGGCCTTCGGTGATTGGATTCGCCATTCTTTTTGGTCCTTACACTTTGATAAGGCAATTTGTTCCGGGAAGAAAATTTTTACAAATAGGGATTAGATGGTTGATCCTCGTAGCACTTTCAATCGTATTTTACTTGCTGTTGAAATTCCTAATGAAAATAGAAGAAAGCTATTTCGAAATTGCAACTTTAGCCCTTAGTGTGGTAGCTTTACTCCTATATGAAAGAATGGTAGAATATGCGATTTTGTGGTATAAAAAATTCATCAGGAAGTTTTCAAATATGGGACGATAAAAACGTCCCAATAATCCTTTAGCACTATCATAAGAGGAACGGCCATAAAAGCCCCTATGGGTCCAAAAATCTGTGTGAAAACTATTATAGCCAGTATCATCCAGAAAGGATTCAGTTTTGATTTGCTTTGAACTGCTTTGACAAATATGATGAATGCTGTCGAATGAACGGCTATTAGCACTATCCAAAACCATATGAACATCGCTGTTCCTTTCATCAACGTGGCAAGGGCAAGGGGAATTATTTCAAGGAAAACGCCAACTATTGGAATGTAATTCGTTATGAAAACCCATGTTCCAAGAAGAAGCGTGTATTTTGTTCCAACTATCGTCAAAAACATTCCCATTGAAAGTGCGGTAAAAATGGCTGCAATAGTCACACCAACTATGTAATTCTGCATATGATGGTAAGATCTTTTTAAAAATATTTTGACCATTCGTGATGAGCTCATTGGAAAAAAGTAAGTCGGCGCAATTTTTTTGAATTTTTCAAGACCATAAGAGACATAGATAGATCCCAAAATAGAAAAAAAGACAACTGTTAACATGGAAGGCACACCAAGAGCAAACTTCGCGAGTGTTTGGGACATCCATTTAGTCAAATTTGGAGTAGCGTAATTCATAGCGTGCTCGGCAAAACTTTTAATATCCGGATAATTTTTGAAATACGAAAAATTTTTCCACTCTTCATTGGAAAAAAATCTCTGAACGAAATCTATGAAATACCTTCCCTCATCGTATATAACTGGCACCAAAAAACTTATAACAAGGCTCACAAATCCGTAAAATAGGATCAAAGAAAGGGTTATGGAAAGGGATTTTTTATTGGTTTTGAGGTAGATCCAGTTGGAAACGGGCTCCAGCATCAAAGCCACAAAAAAAGAAACCACGATAACATCGAAAACCCGTGGCAAAATCCCTCCCGTCATCAAAAAAACGATCAGGTAAATGAAAACCATGAGCGTCGTTCTCTTTTCTAAACTAAGACGCATCTTCAACCGCCCTTCGCTTTTTAAACTCTTTGAAAGATTATACCATTCTTGAATGAAGTGTTAAAATATACTCACTCAGCATTCGTTGAATTTGGCACATTTGGTAGAAAATACATGACGAAAAGGTGGGAGCATTGAGCTTTAAAAGAGATAAGATGTTTTACAAATTCTCCCTGTATGGATTTCTGAAAAATTTACGTTTTTTCGATCCTTTTATGATTTTGTTTTTCAGGGAAATGGGTCTATCGTTTCTTGCCATAGGTACGCTTTACGCGATCAGAGATCTTTCAACGAACTTTCTTGAAATTCCGACAGGAATATATGCAGATGCCTTTGGACGAAGAAAATCCATGATAATGGCTTTCATATCCTACATAACGTCATTTGTGTTTTTTTATCTTTTACGTGGTTATTACTTTTACGCACTTGCAATGGTGCTTTTTGCGTTTGGCGACGCTTTCAGATCTGGAACTCACAAAGCTCTCATATTAGAATACCTCAGAATAAATAAAATGGAAGACGTAAAGGTGGAATATTACGGCCATACACGCTCAGCTTCACAAATGGGTTCTGCTATAAGTTCCCTTATAGCCGCTGGATTGGTTTTTTACTCCGGAAGTTATCGCTACATATTCATAGCTTCCACGGTCCCATATCTTTTGGACTTGATCAACTTGTCCACTTATCCAAAGGAATTGGATGGCGAGCTTGCCAAAGTGCAAAAAGGGACCATTTTGAAACAAATGAGATCGACTCTTAAAAATTTTATTGGGATTTTCACGGACTTCAAGGCGATGACAGCGATATTGAACAGTTCCACGTTTTCTTCGTTTTTTAAGGTCACTAAAGAGTATTTGCAACCCATTTTGAAAATGTTTGCACTCTCTTTGCCGATATTCGTGGTGATGAGTTCACAAAAAAGAACATCACTGATCGTTGGAATCGTTTATTTTATAATTTACCTTCTAACGAGTTTTGCCTCAAGATATGCATCGAAAATAAGCAAACGGTTTAAGAATCTTCCAACTGCTATCAACGTAACTTACATCATCGGAGCGGTGTTTTTAAGCATCGCCGGTATATCGACACGTTATCACATTCAATTGCTTTCAATAGCATTTTTTTTAGTGATATACGTACTTGAAAATTTCAGAAAGCCAATGAACGTGTCCATTATAAGCGATATGATTTCACACAAGACAATGGCATCTGGTTTGTCCGTTGAATCCCAAGTTACTACCACGACCATGGCCCTCTCAGCACCAATACTCGGAGCGCTTGCAGATAGGTTCGGAGTGGGTTTAGCACTCACCATTTTTGGAGGTATCATGTTGATCGTATCATTCTTTGTGAAGATCAAGAAAATTAATAACACCTGATTTTACGTGTGTGTAGTGTAGGATTATTCCATTCATTTTCAACAAAGCCCAAAATTCAACTCATCTGTGCAAAATATAGGTTTGTATGTTGCTATAGAAGTTTTTCTATGATAAAATATGATAGTTTTCAGGGCGTAGTTCAGATGGTAGAACGCCAGGTTCGGGACTTGGAGGTCGCTGGTTCAAATCCAGTCGCCCTGACCAATCAAAAAGCGGCAGAAATGCCGCTTTTCTGCTTAAAAGAAATGTTGGTGTATCGCTCGTAGAAATCAACATCCAATTTAGAATAGCGGAGTAAAACCCATCTCATTCCAATACTCTGAAGACCTTTGTTTGTAAAGCGTGTAAAGCATATCACGATGTTCTTTTTCCCATGAAGATAAGCTCTTCAAGATCTCTTTGGCCTTCGTGTCATCTATTTTTTCGGACGAATCCTTGTAGAAATCCATAAAATCTTTTTCTATAAGATAAGCCATTCTTAACACGGAAAGATCTGAGGCCGTATCGTCTATTTTGCTTCCTACCATTTCTTCTTTCTCTCTTTCGTTGAAAAATTTAACGTTTTGTTTTGGCTGCTCTACTTTTGAAATTGATTCTCCCTTTGAAACTCTTTCTATGAGTTGGCTTATGTAATTCACATGACCGTTTTCCATTTCAGAAAGCTGCTCGAATACATCTTTAACACTTTGATCTTTAACGCTTTTCACCTTTTCCCTGTAAAAATTCATTCCATCTATTTCTCTTGCCAAGGCGAATTTCAATATGCCTATAACTCCTTTGTTCATAATTTTTCCTCCTTTTTTGTACATTTCAAGCGATACAATTATTATACTCTTAATGTGCGTCAAGTTTAAGAATTTAATCAGAGAGTGAAACAGCTTGCTCAATGAACGTTTTTTATACCCTCTCAAAGTCATCAGTTCTGGTTAAGCTTCGAAAAAATTCCCTTGCCGCTTGTGAAGCGGTAAAAATCCTTTTCAAAGATTGCCTTTTCGCACTGGTTAAAATTGTTACTTTCACGCACGTTAAGGGTCAATACGATAAATTTCAAAATATATTGAAGTGTTGGTTGACAATGATACGGTTAAACCGAAATACGTTATGAACGAATATGTGATGAGATCGAAACTTAAAAGTTAGCTTGAAGTTCCTCTACCGTTGTGAAAAGAGAAATGCCAACTTCGAATGAGGGATTTGAGAAGACGAAGGAATCTGAAAAGCAAATATTGCCCATGAATAGAAGCGTGAAAACGTAATCCTTCGCAATGTCAAAGGAACGATCGAGTTTAAAGAAAAAAGCATTTGGAGCTTCACCACTGTAATTAGGAGGGGTAAGAAAGAAAATGTTTTTCGAAATATTTTTACTGATGCTTGAATAAAATCTAGAATATCCCAAATCACCTTTCATCTCAAAAAAACGAATTCCAACGTTCACAAGTGCAAAATTCCTTACAATTTCTTTTATTTTTCCATTGTTAATCGCTTTTTCTAACCTCCCAAAATCCGAATGCTCTCCAAGTGAAAGAGAGAAAAAGGCGTTGTCAAAGAGGCGTGCTGAAATTTCTGCTGAAACAACTGGTGTTGATTCTTGAAAATTTACTTTTAGATAAGAACTATTTCCAAGAGTAAGAGAAGTTCTTGGGTAACCAACTTCTAAGATGATCGGTGTGGCCGTGATGAGAAAAGATGCTTGGTTATTTGAAAGATAAAAACCAATGGGGATGCCCATCGCGATTATCGACCATGTTAAGATTATTATCGTTAACAAGCTTTTTTTTAAAATCAAGTTGATCACACCATTATCTGAGAAAGTCTGCGAGTGTTGGAAGAAGTGCTTTAGCACTTGATTCTAAAGCGGCTTGGTAAACATTTTGTTGCATGGAAATATTGGATATGACTTTCACCATATCCGCATCTTGAGTTTTTGATAACAGCTGAGTTATGTAAAAGTTGAAATTTTCGTTGCCGTTCAGCAAGTCTTGGCTTATTTGCTCTCTGGAACCTATGTCGGAAGTAACACGTTCAAGTGTATTCTCGTATTTTTCAAGATCGCCAAGATCGACTCCTTTAATTCCATCTATGTTGTTATTGTCAAGGTCATTTATGATCTTATCTAAAAGTCCGATCTTGACATTTGAGTCCGTTTTCGCGTTTTTTGAAACCACAGTTGCACTGCTTCCAGAAGCATTTGAGATCTTTATATCACTCGATGCTAAGTTCAACTCACTCGAGCTACCGGTACCGGTTAGATTAAGCGTAGCGGTCCCGCCGCCTACAATCGTGATCGTGCTCCCAGCGGTTATCGTACTCCCAGATAGAATATGCCCATCAACGATCACATGAGTTGAACCACTGTACGTAACACTGGCACTCTTGTTAAGGGTGCCGTTCACAATGCCACCGTTAACCGTTAAACTTCCTTTTTTGAGATCTATCTTAATAGATCCATCTAAAGTTTTAGAACCATTCGTTAACGTCAAATTCGTGATGGTGGTTCCACCGTATGATTTGTAAGATAAAAGGCTATTTGAGGCATTTCCTGCGTAGCTAAAAACTTCAGGTAGAGTTAAATTGGTTTTAATGACGGTTGTTCCTACTTTCAACATGTTTGAGCTTGAAGTTGCAGAATTACTCACGTAAAAATAAGAAACATTTTCTCCTGAACCGGAAACGGTTATGGGTATTTGCGACTTAGAACCACTGAATAAATAAGAATTCCCGACCTCGGTGTTGCCAAGCTGTACTATGAATTCTCTAATTCTTTTTACTTCATCTGCCACGGCTTTCCTATCTGCGGGTGTATTCGTTCCATTTGAGGCTTGAACGACAAGCGAGTGAATTCTTTGAATAGATGAGGTCAGCTGGGAAAGCATGGAATCGTAGCCCTTAAGGGTCCCATTGACTTGGTTTAGAGAAGATTTGTAAGAACTCAACTGCCTGATGGTAGAATCATAGCTTGAAGCGAGAAAAGCTCCAGCAGGATCTTCTGAAGGAAATTCGAATTTTTTACCAGTTGAAGCTTCATCATGAAGCTTAGCCAATCTTCTAAGAACGGCATCCACATCGTTTATAAGCGTTGTTTTCATCATGCTTTGGGTTACCCTCATAAGATCACCTCACCATATCTACAAGTGTCTGTATCATGGAGTTCACAGTTGAAACCACCCTTGCCGAAGCTGTATAAGCGTTTTGATAGAGCAACATCTGAGACATTTCATCGTTTATAGAAACGCTTGAAACTTGTTTTCTATCCAATTCGATCTGATTTACCAGAGAATTCGTGTTTTCGTACATGGCAGAAGCACTTTGCCCCTCAACTCCCATATTGCTTACCAAAGTCCCAAAAAAAGCGTCCATAGACTGAGTGCCATTTTTGTCAACTGATTTCAAATTGACTATCATCTGCATTCCATTCGAATTTTGAGCACCGCTTGGAGCTACCACCCCAATTGAAGAACCGGATAAAAAAGTAGGATCAAAATCCGTCGCGATACGCGTGGGATCTGAAATTAATGCCGAGTTCACTTCAACGTGCATAGCTGGATCTTTGAAAGGAACAACAAGGGAATTTTGGCTGTCGCTTAAGTAGTGCTTTAAGTCCAAAGAGTTCCCATCCATTTTAAATCCAACTGCGAGCAAAAACGCTTTTCCAGCATTGGAAATAGCAGATATTTTAATGGGATTATCTTTTCCATCTTGGTCGTTGTACCTAAGCAGATCGTAATTCGAGCTTTTCGTTGCCCTGATCACCAAATTTCCCCTTGGGGAAAGAGACATTTCCACTCCTATCCGTGCGGAATTCACCTTGGAGATAAGTGAATTGAGCGAATCATCGGAAGCGTTGAGTCTTATATTCGCGCCGTTTATATTCAGATCGATCTCTCCGGTAACGCCTGAGAATAGATCTGAAATTTTTTTGCTTGGATCGTAAACATAACCATCAGGTGGATTGGATGATGCTATTTTAAAAAGAGCCGTGGGCTGCCCAAGAACTGTGCTGAATAGGAACAAAGGCTGACCAACATTCCCGTTTTGATCGTATGACTGTTTTAGAATTGTGTTGACTTTATCTGATAAGTTAAGAATCAAACCGTTGAGCGCATCTTCGTATTTTCTAACGACTTCGTCCCGTAAATGGAAAAGAGAGCCTATCTTTCCGCTTTTGAAATTCAAAGGCATGTTGTTGGCGCTTAAAAACGCCTCGTTGGGTTTACCGTCCACCCTTTGGAATTTGATGGGGACATATCTTTGACCAGAAAGTACGCTGTTTCCACCTATCGTTAACGATATCTCTCCATCTTTAGATGTTGTGGCGCTGAATTTGGTTTCTTTTGATAATTTATCAAGCAGTAAATCTCTTTTATCCAAGAGATCGTTTGGATGGCTTCCAAGAACCGATGATTCTCTGATCTTAACGTTCAAATTCGAGATACCTTTCAGTATCGAATTCAAATTGTTGGCTTCAGACTCAATTTGATGCGTGTAATCTTTTCTCATATCCTCAAGGCTGGCGTAAATACTTTTAGCTTTTTCAACCAATGCCTTTGCCGACTGAACAAACTCCGACTTAGCGCCTACATTTGCTGGAGTAGTTGCAACCTGCTGGGCGGCTTTCCAAAAATTATCGTAATAAGCCCTTAGACCATTTCCGCCTGGAATGCTCATAAGCTGTTGAATGTATTGAAATTGCGTGTTTACATCATTCCAAAATCCTAATTTTGAATTTGCTTGCCTATATTGAAGATCTAAAAACGAATCTCTAATTCTCTCGACATCTTTGATTTTTGAACCGGTTCCAAAAGCAATTGGCATGTTGGGTTGAGTTAAAGTTTGTGCGGACAAGGGTGGAGTGGTAACGATCACCGGTCTCTGTCTTGAAAATCCAGGTGTGTTGGCATTGGCTATGTTGTGCGAAACAACCGATATGGCCATCTGTTGGGTGTACATCCCCAAAACGGCCGTGTTCAAGCTGGTAAACAATCCCGCTTCTGGCATTAAGCCCTCCTGTTAAATACCGTTCCTGCAATGGTTTTCTCGGATTTATCGTAAGTGAAATGTCTACCTCGCAACAAATCCATTACCATGTCAAATTCTTCT
Organism: Mesoaciditoga sp.; assembly: GCA_015491995.1. Taxonomy (GTDB): domain Bacteria; phylum Thermotogota; class Thermotogae; order Mesoaciditogales; family Mesoaciditogaceae; genus WGFY01. Next base: position 27,325 of record WGFY01000055.1, on the reverse strand, counting down.
AATTTATAAGCTATCATCTGTTGAATACCCATATTTAAAAGGCTTACTTCGTTAAGCAATTCAGTTAACTTTGCCGATATGATCGTTAAATCATGTCGTTCGGGCTCTTTCATCTTGGATAATATTCCAGAAATTGTCGGTTCGGTTTCAAGTTCTTCAGAAAGCCTATCGGTAAGCTTCATCCTCTTACTTTCAAAGATGTTGATCTCATCAATTTCCTTTTTTTCTTCTTTTAAAATAAATCCAAGCTTCTTTGAGTTGCCTTTTTCTATCGCATCACGTTTTCTCTTCAACACTTCAACAAGTTTTTTAACCTTTTTTTCTTCCTCATCAAGTACTTTCAAAAGCTCTTTTCTCATAAGACTTTACCACCCATTGCGTCTATCATTTTTCTTGCAAGTTTCTCGGTGTTAACGCTGTACTTACCGGAATTTACAAGCTCTTTCAATTCTTTAACGCGATCTTGCCTTGCACCTTCCATCTTCATCGAATCTCTTACAGCTGAAATGAAAGTTTCAAAGTCGACTCCTTTTCCGCGAGTGTGGATAAAAACCTCTCCAAAATACTTTTCTACCTTGAAAGGTCGTTTTCCTTTATCACCCATTGGCTGTGGCGCACCCGGTACTCCATCGATCCTCATCAAGATCACCTCCGATCTCTTTCATATAAGATAATCGGCATAAAGATGACTTTCTTAAGTTTAAACAATGTATTTTATCACGAGGTAAGCGGTAGTCGTTACCCCCGAAATAAGAACTGCCGGCAACGCGTACTTGAAGTAGGCACTGAATTCCAATTTTCCACGTTTTGTTTTTTGGGTCATACCGGCAACGACCATATTCGCAGCGGCTCCAACTATCGTCAAATTTCCACCGATACTCTGTCCCATGATAAGTGCCCACCACACAAGCGAACTGGAGCCGAATATTCTTTCAAACCCATGAATGATTGGAATCATTATCATAACAGTCGGAACCGCGCTTAACAAAGAGGCCATGAACAAAGATAACCAGAAAACGACCAAAGTCAACACGAAATTATTTGGAATCATCATGGCCATGCCAGAAGATACCATGTCTGCAATCCCCGTTTCTTCTAAAGCATAGACTAATGCAAACATACCCATGAAGAAAAAAATGGTTGGCCAATCTATCCTTGAGTACACTTTTTCCATAGTTTTTGAATCGGCATCTATCAACATCAAAAGAACGGCCGCCGCGACCACCGCAATTGTTGAAGGTGGTATATTCCAAGACTGAGGAAGTAAAAATCCGCCTATTGCACCTAAAAAAGTTAAACTTGATTTGATGGCGAGCTTTTTATTCGTTATGGCGGAAAGCGGGTTTATATTTTTGTCGTCATTTTTTTTGACAGTTATGAAGTAATTACGTTCTTTACGCATCCAAAAAAACATTATCACCATCATCGCTAATAAAATTCCTGGTGTTGCGTTTGCTATGAAGTCAAAAAAAGAAAAGTGCTTGGCGAAGCCAACGATCATGTTCGGTGGATCTCCTATAAGGGTCATTCCGCCACCGAAGTTAGCAGAAAAAATTATCATCATTAGAAAAGGGAATGGATCTTTATCTATGGATTCTGTTATGGCAAGTATGACTGGAACGAACACCATGACTGTGGAAACGTTGTTCAAGAATGCCGAGGAAATAACTACCGTGAATGCGGTAAGAATGTAAAGCGTTTTCAAATTTCCCTTGCTTATTTTCAAAACCAACAACGCCAAAAACTGGAAAACACCAGCATCGCCCATAAAGGGTATAATGATCATTAACCCTAAAAGCAAGGCAATCGTGTCAAAATCCACAAAATTTCCGACATGCGAAATCGTCAAATGTGGAACTGTTTTCACAATTGAGTTGACGCCTATTATCAAAGCCCCAGCGACAAAGGATACCCCTGCCTTGTCCATTTTATTGGTGATTATGAAGTAGTACGCAACTAAGAAAAGAGTTATAACCGTTATTTGCATAACGATCATTACGTTTCCACCTTCACTTTCTTTTTAGCTTTTCACTTCTTTTGCCACGTATTCGATACTCTTTTTGACAGCTGGTGTCTTGAAAACCTTCGCCACATCATCCAATCTGACGAGCCAACCTTTTTCACGAGGTTTAACAATGACATAATACATTTGCGAAAATTTCCCATCCACGGCAATTGTTCTTAATATGTAGCCATTTTCTCCCTTAAAAAGTCCTTTGAATTGAACGATCGTTTTTTGTCTTTGATCACAAAATTTTTTTTTAGAGATTTCCTTCAATTTTTCTATATCAACATCATTTAAGTGCGCATGCGGCATTTCATCACCCTCCAAAATTCTTTTTATTTTAAATTGTTTTGGATGAACAACTATAGACCATGAACTTCTTCCCAAGTTTTCCCATTTTCTACCATATTTAGTGCTTTTCAACGGTTGAAGTGCATGTGTGCCAAAATCGATGTCGAGTGATTTCAAATTTTCTTTTACCCATTCGAAGTGATCATGATCATCCGTCACAATCACGAATTTACCTTTTGGTTTTAGCGTTGAAGAGACACTCATCAAAAAATTCCTATCAAAAAGCCTTTTATCGGATTGTGAGCTTTTGGGCCAAGGAATTGGGTAAAATGCGAGGACGAGATCCAAACTCTCATTTGCGAAAAGTTCACGAACCAAGAATTTGGCATCTCCTCTGATGAGTTTGAGATTTTTGAGTTTAAGATCGTAAGCACGCTTTGCGGACTTTTCGCACGAGATCTCGGAATTGTCTATCCCCATAAAAAAATCCTTTGTTCTTGAATGTGCCATGCGGGTCAAAAGTTCGCCGTTGCCAAATCCAATTTCAACGATCAATTTTCCACTGTGTTCCAAAACAAGTGGCATTCTCAGATTAAATGGAGATAAAATACACTTTTCAAGTGACTTTGTATTCCTCGAAGCTTTGGAGGCGGTAAAGTTTTGCATATAGTCCTCCTTTTTTCATCAACTTTTCATGATCGCCCTCTTCTACTATTTCACCCTCATTCATCACGAGTATCCTGCTCACGTTTCTTATGGTGGATAATCTGTGAGCTATGATCACAGTCGTTCTGTCTTCGGTAAGCTTTTCAAGAGCGTTTTGAATCATAGATTCAGTTTCAACATCTATATTGGCCGTAGCTTCGTCCATTATAACCACTTTGGGCTTTCGTACAAAGGCTCGAATCATGGATATCAATTGCCGTTGTCCCGTTGAAAGATTGCTCCCTCCTTCTCTGACGAAGGTGTCAATTCCTTTTGGAAGAGACAACATGAATCTGTCCAAATCAAGATCATGGATCGCCTTTAAAACCTCTTTACGGGTAATTCTTTTGTCCCAAAGTGTGATGTTGTCGATTATTTTTCCAGTAAAAAGCATAACTTCTTGCAAGATCACGTTGATTTCATTCCTTAACTCTTCATTTGGGCAGTTCTTTATCTCGACTCCGCCAACATGAACACTTCCCTTTGCATAACCATAGAGACCCGTTAAGATCGACGAGATCGTTGATTTTCCAGCGCCAGTGTGACCGACGATGGCAACTTTTTCTCCGTTTTTAACGTTCATGGATATTCCTTTAAGAATCCAATTTTCATCATCATAGGCAAACCAAAGATCTTTTATTTTTATTTCACCAGATGAAATTTCTTCGTTTGATGTGGGATCGCTTGGGAGCGATAAATTTAAAAGTGCACGTATTCTTTCAACGGAGGTCATGGATGACTGAAGGTTGGAGAAGTTCTCCGCCATATCGTTTATTGGGTGAAACAGCATTCCTATGTAACTGATAAAAGCAAATAGAGTGCCTATTTCAAGTGATTTAGAAACGACAAGATTGGCTCCAAACCATATGATCAACGTTATGGCAAAATAACGTGTGAAATCTATAATTGGTCTGAATATCGCGTATATCGTGACCATTTTTAGAGACGAATGATAGTAATCGTCACTAACCTTGTAAAATTCATTGGCTTTTTCTTTCTCTTTGTTAAAAAGAAAGGTCACCATCATTCCACTCAAATGCTCGGCTAAAAAAGCGTTCAAGGCTGCGAGTTTTGCTCGAACAAGGCGATAAGCCTTTCTTGAAAAAAACCTAAAAAGGTAAATTATAACTGCTATGAACAAGAAAATTGGAAAGAGTATTGAAAAGAGGCGAAAGTCCATTCTGAGGAGCACATACAGAATTCCGATTATCAAAACCGCATCTTTGAAAATAGAAGAGATTATTTTCGAGAACATATCGTTTAAGTTCTGGACGTCATTTGTCACTCTTGTTACCAATCTTCCACTTATGTTGGAATCGAAAAATTTCATAGGTTGCTTTAAAATATGATCAAAAAGTGAATTTCTTACGTCATTGACGGTTTTTATAGCCACTATCTGTGATGTCCATAACTGTCCGTAGGTGGCGAAGAAAACAAGAAAATCTATCATAAAAACTTCCACGGCTATCACGCTTATTTCACGTATCCTTGTGCCGTTCAAAACGGAAGCGTTCACCAGATACTCCTGCCCTGAACCTTTTATGAGAACTTCGGTTCCGCTTTCGGTTAAAGTGTACTCACCATTGGATTTTGGTATGAAGTAAAGATTTCCAACTTTGATAGAGCCAAAAGATGGTTTCAAAGATTTGGAATATGTTGTAGGATGTAAGTAAAAATTTATGGCATCTTTCATCAAATAAGGAGGAAGCAAGCTCATTAAACTGATCGATACCATGAGAGCGATCGATACACTTAACACCTTCCAATAGGGTTTAACGTATTTAAAAGCCCAAGCGAATAGGCCAATATTTTCAAAAAAAGATACGTTGTATTCTTCTCTTTCAGATTTTTCCATTAACCGGCCGACTCCCCACGTTGTTTATGAAGAAGATTCTGAAGAAGAAATATCTTTTCTCTTACCTTGAGATTTCCCTTTCTGATCGATTCATCGACTTTTTTGCAGGAATAAACGACGGATGAATGATCCCTTCCGAACCATTTCCCGATTTCGGAAAATGTCTTGTGCATGTATTTTCTGGCAAAATACATTCCTATTTGCCTTGCAGATGAAAGTCTAGCAGTCCTGAGCTTTGCATCTAACTCAGCCGGTAAAACATCGAAAACACTTGAAAGTACTTGAAAGAACAATTCTTTTTCAGAATTCGCGCTTTTCATAATTGGATGATTGCCGATCACATCTTTAACGGCGTTTGAAATTACAACATCGTTTATATCACTTTTTGAACTTTTAAATACAAGCTTTGTCACTATTCCCTTAATCGTTCGAACGTTATTTGAAGAGTTGGCTATTTCGCGTGCCATTTCATTAGTCAAGAGTATCCCACTTCTTTTTGCAAAAGTCCTAACAATTTGCACTGCAGTTTCAATATCCGGATCGTACACCTTCACAACAAGCCCCATTTGAAATCTTGAAACGAGACGAGGCTGAAATTCTGAGAGCTGTGTTGGGGTGCGATCACTACACAGCACGATTTGTTTAGAATGATCTAAGAGATGATTAAGTGTATGGAAAAGCTCTGACTGAATGCCGTTTTTCCCCATAAGGAACTGGATATCGTCTATCATGAGAACGTCTATTTTTTCTCTGAAGTTCTTTCTGAATTCCTGAGTTGAATTCTTTCTTATGGCCATAACCAGATCATTCATGAATTTTTCAGCAGTGACGTACATCACACGCGTATCTGGAGAATTTTGAATCAAATAATTTCCCATGGCATGAAGCAAGTGAGTTTTCCCAAGTCCAACCCCACCGTATATGAAAAACGGATTCATCTTTCCAGAAAATTTTGAAACTTCAAGGGTCCCGTCGTAGGCTTCTTCGTTGAATGGTCCCACAACAAAATTTTCGAAGGTGTATTCTTTGTTAAAATCGCTGTAAACAACCGGTCGCTTTCTGATCAAACGCTCTTTTTTTTCTTTCTTCTCTGTAAGTTCTGTTTCTGCCATTTCGTCTTCTATAACGTATGGAATGTTCTTGGTGAAGATCTCCCTTATGCTACTTTTAAACTGCTTGTCGTATTTTTGGCTAAGCCAATCTTTAATGAAAAGATTTCCCACGGAAAAAGTGATCAGCGCCTCTGTTACAGACTTCACGCTGAAAGTTCCGAACCACATTTCCCACGATTTTTTGGAGATTTTAGATCTTAAAATTTCCAAGATCTTTTCAGAAATTTCCACATTGACTCCTTGGTTTAGAGAAATAAAAAGTACCTCTATGATACCAAAAAATGAGTTACAATTACAAAGTTGATGTGAAGATTCAAGCACCTATTTCATGTTCTATCTGTTGAATCATGAATAACCTATAGTATACCCCTTTTAAACTCATGAGAGACTTATGATCTCCGTGTTCAACTATTTCTCCACCATCCATGACGAAGATCACATCACTATCCTTAACAGATGCCAAATTGTGTGTGATCACGATTGTCGTCATGCCTTTTAATATCGATGAGAGGTCTTTGAGTATCTTTGAAGCTGTCTCTGAATCAACGGCTGAAAGTACGTCATCAAGTATAACGATGTGCGCTTTTTTGAACACCCCTCTTGAGAGGGTAAGACGCTGGCGTTGCCCTCCGGAAAGCGTAACGCCTCTTTCGCCAACCATCGTATCGTATGATTTGTCGAACTTAGCAACTTCTTCATGAAAATGTGCCACCTTGGAAGCTTGCTCGATCTTTTCATGAGAGAAATTCTTAGTACCAAATGCGATATTCTTTGCAATCGTACTGCTAAAAAGAAAAGCATCTTGTGGGACAAGCAACACACGTTCTCTTAAGCTTTTTGTACTTATGTCGTTTATATCCAATCCGTTGTAAAGCATGCTCCCTCTTTTGATATCGTAAAGCTTCACCAACAACTTTGCAAGTGTGGATTTTCCACATCCTGTTCTTCCAACTATCGCAACTTTTTGACCCTTCCTTATGGATAGATCGATTTTTTTCAGGACTTTTCGATCAGAATAAGAAAAGTCCAACCCTTTAACGGTTATGCTCTCGAAAGCATTTGGGAAATTACGACCTTCAAAAGCTTTTTCCTTTTCGCTCATTATCATCCTTAATCTTTCCAGAGATGCTCTCCCACGTTGTAGAACATTCACAACAAACCCCAGGGCTATGAATGGCCAGACTAGCATTCCAAGATAAGCTATAAACGCGACAAAATCTCCAAGGCTTACAACCCCGTTTATGACCATGTGTCCACCATAGAAAAGTGCTATGGATGATGTTACAGCTGCGAGAAAATCTATAAGTGGATCAAAAACGGCTGAAACCTTGAGTAGGGAAACGTTGCCGTTGACGAATTCATCACATTCATTAAAAAAGAGAGACTCGAAATTCTTTTCAACACCGTATGACTTGATGGTTTTCACATTTGTGAAGCTCTCTTGAACACGTTGGCTGATCGAAGAAAACGATTTCTGCACCTTTTTGAACCTAACGTGTATTTTCCCACCGAATATCCATGATGCTAGAGCTACGAATGGAAGTGGAATAAGTGATATGAGCACAAGCCGGGGATTCACACTTGTGAGCATTCCAAAGAAGACGAAAATGGTCATGGCCACCGCATCTGTGGCCATGACCACACCCTGACTCAGTGAAGCACGTATGGCCATGATGTCGTTGGTGAAATAGGCCATAAGATCCCCTACTCCTCTCGATTCAAAAAAAGAGATTGGAAATCTGAGTAATTTTTCAAAAAGCTTCTGTTGAGCATATCTTTGAAATTTTCTAGCCCCTCCTATGATAAGTAAGCGCCACGAAAAACGACCTATCATTACCCCACCAGCGATTGCAAGTATACCCATTGAATACAAAAAAACAAGGTGCATATTGCCGGCAGGCAACGTGAGTAGATTCACGGTTTTGCCAATCAATTTCGGGACCAGTATTTGCAAATAATCTATCAAAACCAGAAAAAGCATTCCGATCACATAACGAATCCAATTTTTTTTAAAGAAGTTCCATATCAAAGTTTCACCACTTCGAATTCTCCGCTTTTATCATCAAGCAATACACATGTCGATTTGCCGGTGAGGTAACCGCAAAGTTCTCCTGGATTGATCACAAGTGTTTTGCCTATCTTTTCAATAGTCGTCTTATGAGTGTGACCAAAAAAAACGTAATCGTAAATCTGAGATGCTTTTGCGGCATTCAATGCAAATGGTTGATGCATCATGAATATTCTTTTTTCATCAAATTTTACCTCTGCTGGAGATCTCATGATTTTATTTTCAGCCTTCTCTTGAAGATATAGCAAGTCACCATCGTTGTTTCCGAAGACTCCAAAAAATTCGTAATTGCCTTTTAAAATGCGTGGAAGAATGAAGGGAGAGTTGAAGTCCCCTAAGTGAAAGATCGCGCTTACCTTGTTTCTCACCGCTATTTCAACTGCGCGATCAACTTTGTCGATGTTATCATGCGAATCCGATATGAGAAGCCACACCTTTTTCACCTCACTTTTGGTAATCCCTTGCTCCAAATATCATGGTTCCTATCCTCACCATGTTGGAGCCTTCTTCTATAGCTATCTTGTAAGAATTTGACATTCCCATGGAAAGATATATCATCTCCACATTTGGAAGATCCATTTCCTTCATATCATCGAATATTTCTTTCGTGATCTTAAAATACGGTCTTGATTCTTCCGGGCTTCCTGTACGTGCTCCCATGGTCATAAGTCCAAGAATTTTCACGTTTTCTAAGTTGGATACTTCTTTAACAACATTTACGACGTTCTCAGGAATTACGCCTGATTTTTGAATTTCCCTTCCACTGTTGATCTCTATCAAGATTGGCATGATCTGCCCTAACTTAGCGCATCTTTTATCAAGCTCTTTCGCAATTTCAAAAGAATCTACGGTTTCCACCATGTCGAAAATTCGTATAACCTTGTTTATCTTGTTTTTTTGAAGATGACCTATAAAATGCCACTCGGCTTTTTCTTTAACAAGCGGAAAAACTTTTTCTGATTCCTGAACGTAATTCTCACCGATTACCTTCACGCCAGCCCTTATTGCCTCATCTATCTCTTCGGCAGTTCTGGTTTTGACTGCCGCAACTAGTCCAACATTTTCTGGAAGTTCTTTTAGTATCTTTTTCACATTGGCAGTTATAAAAGACATCTTTCTCACCTCTTTAAAATACTTTCATAACTATTCTCACATAGAATTCCATTCAAGTCAAGCTCATTTTGAATTTTTCTCGTAAGGCAGTACGATAAGCTTCTTTGGTTAATTTTTAATTACAAACATTTTCTTTATTTTTAATTTCATAAATTTATATTGATTAATAATACTAATTATGGTAACATATTATTTAGTGTACGAAGGTACACTAAAATTCAAAGGGGGTGTATATATGCACAAATTCACTTTTGTACTTGTAGGCCTGATACTTTTAATGGGTATTGTAGGTTTTTCCACCATTCCAAAAGACACGCTCGTTATAGGCGCCAACACGGGAATATTCATAACGCTTGATCCCGCAGTTTGCTATGAAGTGCTTCCCAGTGTGGTGGTCATGAACACTTACAGTGGACTTTTCAAGCTTGAAAGCTCAAATGGAGTGATAAAAACCGTTCCAGAAATTGCAAAAAGTTATGAGATATCAAAAGATGGAAAAGCATGGACCTTCCATATTAGACATGGTTTAACCTTCTTCGACGGTGATCCTTTAACGGCAGACGCCGTGATCTACTCGTATAGGCGTGTGTTAAAGCTTAACAAATCTCCTGTGTGGTTGTACGAATCAATAGGGCTCACAGCTGACAACATGAATAAAACCATCAAGAAGATAGATGATTATACGGTTCAAATCATCACGAATAAGCCGTATGCTCAAAATGTGGTCATGTCCATACTGGCAGAAAGCTGGGGCGGAATTGTTGATCCTAAAATCACAGAGGCACACAGTGTTAACGGTGATATGGGTTCCAGATGGCTTACGGATCATAGTGCAAGCTCCGGACCTTACATTTTGAAAACGTGGAAAAGAAATTCGATGATCGTACTTGAAGCAAATGACAGATATTGGAGAGGTGCTCCAAAGATCAAGAGGATTATAATAAGGGACGCTCCAGAATCCACAAATCAGCTGCTTTCCCTTAAAAGAGGGGACATAGATGTGGCGTGGAACTTAACCCCAGATCAGATAAACTCGTTAAAAGGCTCTAACAACGTTAAAATCGTCACGACTCCCGGACAATCCGATGAATATGTCGGAATGAATGCCGGATGGGGACCGTTCAAAAATGCCAAAGTCAGATTGGCAGTTAAATACGCCATAGATTATCAGTCCATTATAAAAGATGTAGTTGGAGGATACGCGATAAATAATCAAGGTTTTATACCTTATGGTTATTTTGGGTACGTTTCCCAAACACCTTTTCACATGGATATAGCCAAGGCAAAAGAGCTACTTAAAGAGGGTGGCTACCCGAATGGCTTTGAAGTCGAGCTTGTCACAAATACAACTGAAAGACGTAGAAATGAAGCCATATCAGTTCAATCTGCTCTTGCAAAGATAGGAATTAAAGCGAGGATAACCATCATGCAAGCTTCTCAAATGTATTCCAAATTCAGACAGCAAGGCTTGCAAATGATAGTCGCCGGATGGGGCGTTGATTTTCCAGATGCCGATGCGCTTGCAAAACCGTTCGCGGATTATAGGGTAAAACAGCTTGCGTGGCGTCTTATGTGGTATGACGATTACGCTGCTAATCTCGCCGAAAAGGCTGGATTTGAAAAAAATCCTGCCAAGCGTGAACAGATGTACGAAGATCTCACCGACTACTGGTTCCTAAATGGGCCATTTGCCATGCTTTACCAACCACTTCAGTATTGGGGGGTAAGAAGTGAAGTTAAGGGCTTTGATAAGGCTGTACAAGGGTATGCACTTGTCTGCGATCTGACAGAAATTTACAAATGATTTGAATATCCTTTGTTGAACTTTATGAAAGGCGTGCATCGTCGCGCCTTTCATTTTAAGTGATGACATGAGGTGGTGATGAATTTGAAATTGGGAATGTACATATTGAAACGCTTGTCGCTGATGGCTCTTGTTATGTTTGGGGTATCCATAATCGTATTCTTCATAGCTCACGTTATTCCGGCAGATCCAGTTGGAGCCTTGCTTGGTGGAAATGCTCCACCAGCGCTTGTGGATCAAATGAAACATCAGCTTGGACTCGACAAGCCACTTTGGGAGCAATTTGAGATTTACATGGTTGGATTGCTCCATGGAAATTTTGGAACATCTTTGAAATCCAACCGTCCAGTGATACAAGATATATCCGAGTACTTCCCAGCAACTCTTGAGCTTGCCATATTTTCAATCATATTTTCAATCATTTTGGGGGTGATACTTGGAATAATTTCTGCCGTCCATCGTAACAGTTGGGCGGATCACTTCTCTCGAATATTTTCCATTCTCGGTGTGTCTATGCCGGTTTTTTGGACCGGTCTTATTTTGTTGCTGATATTTTATTATTTGCTTGGATGGTTGCCTGGCGCGGGACAGCTGAGCTTGTTCACCATTCCACCCAAACGTATAACGGGAATGGTCATATTTGATGCTTTATTTACCGGTGATTGGGCTGCGTTTTGGGATGGATTACGTCACATAGTGCTTCCTTCGATCGTGCTTGGATACGCCGCGACTGCATCCATAGGAAGGATAACCAGGGCAAGTATGTTAGACGTTTTGAGACAAGATTTCATAAGGACGGCAAAGGCGAAAGGTTTATCCAAGAGAATTGTTATTTATCGTCATGCCCTCAGAAATGCTTTAATACCGGTTATAACCGTTATAGGATTGACTTTTGGTGGTTTACTTGAAGGAGCCGTGTTAACGGAAACAATATTTGGATGGCCAGGGCTTGGCAGATACATAGTGAATGCTCTGTTGGTACTGGATTACCCGGCGATAATGGGTGGAACATTTTTCATCGCATTGGCGTACTCACTGGCTAACTTGGCCGTTGATTTAACCTATGCTGCGTTAGATCCAAGAATGCGGATTTGATTGGAGGTGTGACGACTTATGACGATTATTACAAAAGAAGGAAAATTCAAAGAGTTCATAAAGCGTAGAGAACCCATAATAGAGGATTGGAAACATTCTTTGTATTTATGGAAAAGCACGAAGCTTGCCATGATAGGAAGTGTCATTATAGGCATACTTTTGTTTGTAGTGATATTTGCTCCTTTGATTGCGCCTTACGATCCATTCTTGAACAACATGGCCGAAAGATTGCAAGCACCGAATTGGAGCCACTTTTTTGGAACTGATCAATTCGGTAGAGATATATTCAGCAGAGTTATTTACGGTTCGCGTATAGAAATATGGATAATTTTCCTGGTCTCACTGATAAGCGGTGGAGCAGGAACATTGCTTGGGGTTATCTCTGGATACTTTGGTGGGATAGTTGATGAAATCATAATGAGAACTACTGACATGTTCTTGGCATTCCCTAGCTTAGTGCTTGCCATGGCGTTTGCGGCCGCACTTGGTCCAAGCCTTACGAATACCATAATCGCCATTTCAATTGTTGGTTGGACGGTTTTTGCAAGACTTGCCAGAGCCGAAGCCATGAAAGTAAAAAAACAGCCTTACATCGAAGCAATACGTTCTGTTGGAGCTGGAAATATCAGGATAATGTTTTTTCATGTTTTGCCAATGTGTCTTTCTCCGATATTGGTTCAGCTCACTCTAAGAATGGGAACCATAATATTAACGGCAGCTGGTTTAGGATTTCTTGGACTTGGAGTAAGACCCCCTCTGCCTGAATGGGGTTCAATGGTTAGCGATGGAAGAAGTTATCTGGTAGGACAATGGTGGATTTCGACTTTTCCCGGTATAGCTATAGCCTTGGTTGTGCTTGGATTCAATTTCCTTGGCGACGGAATAAGGGACATAATGGATCCGAGATTAAGGAGGTAACGGCATGCGTGGGAATCTCCTGGACGTTAAAAACTTAAAAGTCGTATTTTACACATACCGTGGTGTTATAAAAGCACTTAACGGTGTTGAGTTATGGATGAATCATGGTGAAAGGTTAGGCGTAATTGGAGAGACAGGGTGTGGCAAGTCGGTAACCTCCCTTTCGATAATGGGTCTGATCGAACAGCCTGGAGAGATAGTTGAAGGAAATGTTTACTTTGAAGGGAAATCCATGCAAAAGATGAATTCAAGTGTGCTTTACGACATGAGGGGAAAAGAAATATCCATGATATTTCAAGAACCTGTGTCCGCTTTGAACCCAGTTATGAAAGTGGGGTTTCAAATTGCAGAAAGTATTGCAAGGACAAAAAAGATATCCATAAAAAGTGCGTATCCAGATGTTTTTAAAATGCTTGAATTGGTTGGTCTTGATGCGGGAAGGGTTATCAATCTTTACCCACATGAACTCAGCGGAGGTATGGCCCAAAGGGCCATGATAGCCATGGCTCTTTCATCACATCCAAAACTTCTGATCGCTGACGAGCCAACATCTGCCCTTGACGTTACAATACAAGCGCAGATAATGAAATTGTTAGACGACCTGGTCAGCGAAATGGGGAACGCTGTGATTTTGATCACCCATGACATGGGTGTGGCTGCCGAGTTCTGTGACAAAATAGCGGTCATGTACGCTGGAAATGTTGTTGAATACGCATCGACAACTGATATATTCGATGAGCCCCTGCATCCTTACACAAAAGGACTTTTGAAAGCGGTTCCAAGAGTTGGACAATCGAAAGAACTCGTTGGAATACCCGGAACTGTTCCGGATCTTGTTAACCCACCAAGTGGGTGTAGATTTCATCCGAGATGTTCTCATGCCATGAAAATATGTGCTGAAGAGTTACCGCCTCTTTTTGAAGTTAAGCAGGGCCACTACGTGGCATGCCATCTTTACACTCGAGAAGGTGAACACGATGGAAATCGAAGTAAAATCTGAAATGTTGATGAAAGTTGAAAATCTGAAGAAATATTTTCCGATTAGCAAATCATATTTCAGTCACTCAGTACATGTCAAAGCTGTGGATGATGTCACGTTCATGATTCCAACAAAAAGCATTTTCGCCGTCGTTGGAGAATCCGGTTCTGGAAAAACCACCCTTGCACGGACCGTTTTAAGGCTGATAGAACCTACATCTGGAAAGATATTTTATGAAGATGAAGATCTAACGAAGTTTAATTCAAAACAATTACGCTCTTTCAGAAAAAAGATGCAGATCATTTCTCAAGATCCTTACAACTCCTTGCATCCAAGAAAACTCGTCAAGGATATAGTTGGAGAAGGGTTGAAGATACACTTCCACATGTCATCAAATGCAATTCTCGATAAAGTAAAAGAGACTCTTGAACGCGTGGGATTGCGCGAAGAGCATATGTTCAGATATCCACATGAATTTAGCGGTGGTCAGAGGCAAAGGATCGCCACGGCGCGCGCCTTGGTTCTGAAACCGGAATTTCTCGTCTTAGATGAGCCTACCTCTGCTTTAGACGTTTCCGTTCAAGCCATCATATTGAAGATGCTGAAAGAGTTAAAGAAATCGTTAGAGCTAACGTACCTTTTCATAACACATGATCTTGCCGTAGTCGATTACATGGCCGATTATGTGGCCGTTATGTATCTGGGTCAGATCATGGAAATGGGAACCAAAGAAGATATATTCAACAAAACGGCTCATCCTTACACACTTCTTCTTATGAATTCCATACCGGATCCTGATCCACACGTTAGAAGGGGTAAAATGATTCCTCAAGGGGAGATTCCAAGCTCTGTAAATCCTCCAAGTGGATGTAGGTTTCATACGCGTTGTCCATATGCGAAAGAAATATGTAAGAGAGAAGAACCAAAGCTCGTGAAAATATCTGGTACGCACTTTGTCAAATGCCATTTCCCAAATCCAACATAGAAATGATAAAATAAGATTAACCCTATTTTACGAAAGGAGGAATAGAAGGTGAAAAAAATTCTCATAGTTGTTGTTGTTGCCCTTATGCTTTCAAGCGTGGCCTTTGGTGGCGTTTACTTGGGAGGAGGGTTGATGAAGGAGTTCGGTGGATGGAACAGAACATTTTTAGAGGGAAGAATAACAGCGGGAAGCACAGGCCTTTCAGCAGATATAATGGGGCACTTGAGCTTATCCAATCTAAATCCCACTCATTTTTTACAGCTTTACACATATGTGAATGTGAACATTCCCCTATCGTCTTTAGACTTTTACGCAGGATTTAGCCCAAGCTGGTTCTTCTCCAACGGGAAATTCAGCGAAAACGAATTAAAATCCCATGGATATGTCCATGCCGGAGTTGCGCTGAATTTCAAACCGCTTCGAATCTATGGAGAAATATCATATCAAGTGATCTACTCTCCCATCTCGCTTGGCATCGTTCCAATGGGAAGTTTTGGTGTTCAGTTAGGATTCTAAAAGTTTTCAGCGTACAACACCTTGATATCTTTTGGCCGATCTTTATTGAAGATCGGCTTTTTCATAATTTTATCTTTTGTCATTGGTCAACAAAGTTCCGATGTTTTCTTGCATAACCGTACGTAAAAAATTATCGCTTTTAAAAAAATCCATAACCATTATGGGTATAGAATGTGCTTTGCAAAGTGCGAATGCCGATGTATCCATGATGTTCAGTTCAAGCTTTATCGCGTCGTCAAAGGTCAAATGAGAGAATTTTTCAACACCAGAGAATTTTTTTGGATCTTTTGAGTAAACCCCATCAACTTTTGTACCTTTTATCAAAACCTCAGCTTCCATTTCGGCAGCACGAAGAGCTGCAGCGGTGTCTGTAGTAAAGAGGGGATTTGACGTTCCACCACCGAATATGACCACTTGGTTTTTCGAAAAAGCCTCTTCAATAGCCCTGTAAGTGAGTCTTTCCACAGATGGCAAGTTTGTCACATGAGACATTACGACTGAGTCTATGTTTCTCTTCTTTAAAATTGAACACAAATATAACGAATTTATCACGGTGCCCATCATCCCTATTTGATCTGCATATAAGGAGCCAACATAAGAAAGTTCTTCCCCGCGGAAGAGATTACCTGCACCTACCACTATGCCAAGCTTTATCCCTTTTTTTACAACTTTGACGATTTCTTTGACTATGTAATCTCCCATAAGGGGGTACAAACCCTTTTTCCCTTCACCAGAAAAAGCTTCTCCACTAAGTTTCAAAAGCACCCTGTTGTACATCAGTAACACCTCTCTATCTCAAGAAAAAGGTGAGCTTTTGCTCACCTTATTGACCGATTTCGAATCTTACGAATCTTCCAACAGATATGTTTTCTCCTATTTTGGCAATGGCCTCTTTGATCATCTCTTCAATTGTTTTAGAATCATCAAGAAAGTACTTTTGCTCCATCAAACAGTTCTCGGAATAAAATTTCTCTATTTTACCCTCTATTATCTTTTCGAGTACTTTTTCGGGTTTTCCTAACTCTATGAGTTGTGCTTTGTATATTTCTTTCTCTTTTTCAAGAATTTCAGAGCTGATCTCATCTCTTGAGACGTATTTCGGGTTTTCCATCGCTATATGTTTACATATGTCTCTACCCAATTTTTTGAATTCATCGGTTCGTGCGACGAAATCCGTCTCACAGTTCAATTCTACCATGACTCCAACTCGATTGTTGAAATGGATGTAATCCACTACCGCACCATTTTCAGTTGCTCTTCCGGATTTCTTTCCAGCCTTGCTAAGCCCCTTTTTTCTGAGAACGTCTTTAGCCTTATCTATATCTCCGTCTACTTCAACTAACGCCCTTTTACAATCCATCATGCCAGCACCTGTTTGGTCTCTAAGCTCTTTCACCATTTTTGCAGATATTTCCACTTAATCGTCCTCCTTTCAATCCTTGAGTTTCACATGATCTTACCATATCAATCTAACTTTTTAGTTAACGTAGAGAGACTCAAACATTCGTCTCAATTCCACACTTTCTCTAACAGTTTCAAGCGCAATTTCAGCGTGATCTGTCATGTATCCATTACCTATTATCATGTTGACATCTTTGCCAACGCCCTCAGCTCCCAGAGCCGCTTTCGTGAAAGAAGTTGCCATGGAAAAGAAGTAAACTGTTCCGTAATCTTTCGTCGATAAGATGGAGGCCATTTCGGTGTTGGCAATGTTTACAACGTTGATCGTAACATCGGCCATTTCACCGCTCGTGAATTCAGAGACAACTTTTTCAGTTTCAACTGCATTTGTGGCATCTATCTCTGCGATGTTGGTTATTCCCAATTCTTCAAGGTGTTTGGAGTGTTTCTTAGAATGTACAAGCGCCACGATTTTTCCAGTTGGTCCCGCATATTTTTTGGCAACGTATGAACATAGTGTACCTGATTTTCCGGAAGCGCCTATTATCGCTACAGTATCTCCCGGCCTCACCAATCTTGCCGTTTGTGCCGGAGCCCCGGCAACGTCCAAAACGGCCAACGCAAGCCTTCTATCCATATCAGAGGGCAGTTTGGAATACACACCACTTTCAAAAATTATCGCCTTCGCTTCCACTTCAACTTGATCGGTATCAAGGTGCACTTTTTTGATCTTATATATTTTTAATGGCGTCAAAGAAAGTGACACAAGAGTTGCTATTTCATCGCCCACTTTTATTTTAGCTTTATCCTTAAGCGCTTCGCCGATTTTCGCAACTTTCCCTATTAACATCCCTCCAGAACCTGTAACTGGGTTATGCATTTTCCCACGTTCGTTGACTATTTTCATGATCTTTTCAGCAACTTTTTCTTCATCCGCCCCAACTTCTTGTTTTATCTGGGTGAAAGACGCCGCATCGATGTTTAACATGAAAACATCCACAAGTATTTCGTTATCATACAAGATATCCATTTTGTTGTTTATCTTCCACGCTGGTTGAGGTAAGACTCCTTTTGGGGTTATAACTCTGTGTGTACCATACCTGTTTCCAATCATTTTTCTTCCTCCTCATGATCATTCTATTTGTATTTTACAAAGTTTCTCGAGAGATCGAGAAACTTCTTACTTCCACTTCACAAAAGTTTTTCAACGATCTTTCTCACACGATCACCTGAAGCTTTTCCATTTATGCTTTTCATCAAAAATCCCATAACTTTTCCAATCTCTTTGGGAGAACTTACAGCAAGCTTTTCAATGGCTTCGGACACCAGTTTTTCTAACTCTTCATCCGAAAGTTCTGGGTGTGAGAATTTTTTTAGGATTTCTCTTTCTTTCCTTTCTTCTTCAAAGGCCTCTTCTCTTCCGCCACGTTTGTAATCTTTCATCGCCTCTTCACGTTCTTTTATCTGTTTTCTCACGATCACATCAAATTCACTTTCTGTGACAGGCTTGGAAGTTGAGATTTCTTTGTTTTTCACCGCCGAAATTAGCATCCTTAGAACCCTTTTTTCAATTTCATCATGAGAAAGCATGGCCTTTTTCAACTTCAAGTGTAACTTATCAACAACGTTCACGTTTTTCATTCCTCTCTAAACATGTTGTCTATTTTTTTTAGTATACGGCTGTTAAAGTAATCAAAAGCTTCTTCCGCTCTTTTGCTTCCGGATTCTTGAGCATACACCATTAGCATATATCCAAGCAGATAAGCATCTGCATCTGTCAATTTTTTGAGCTTTTTGATCCTTGATCCTAATGAACGTAAATGCATACGATTTGAAAAAGTGTTTGCAAAATCAGTGTGATTTTGCAGGTGAAAATCTATCGACTCCTTCAAAATTTTTGAACCCTTCTCTATTATGAATTTGCGTAGCTCTAAAGCCGCTTCATTTTCCATGTGCATCTCTCCTACTCAAGAGTGCTGTCCTCTCATTCACCATAACACGCAATGCCTATTGTGGTTGGACCTGTATGTACCGCTATCGTTGGCCACATTTTTAAAGTTTCCTGTGGAACATCTCTCACTTCAACATTTTCATTCACAACTTTTTTCAGCTTTTCCATGTTTTTAAAAGTACTTGAGGATGAATAAGCAAAAACCATTCTAACATGTTCTTTCTCCCTTAAAAAATCTTTGCATATGTTGACCGTTTTACCGATCAACCTCTTTCTTCCCCTTGCTATGGAAGATACGGCTGTTTCCCCGCCTTTTACGGTTAAGATCGGTGACAATCTTAATATCGAACCGACAAGTCCAGTTGCTTTTCCTATTCTACCGTTTTTGATAAGATAGTCAAGTGTTGAAACCGTGAACAGTATCAACGTGTTCTTACGAATCGTGTCTATCATTTTCAAAGCCTCTTTCAAAGGCATACCATTTCTCACATATTCCATTATTCTTCTAAGCATAAGATATGCACCTGCGGAAATGTTCATGCTATCGGTAACGTGTATCCTTGAAGGTTCAACACTCTTTGCCGCTATTCTTGCCGCGTTAATTGTTCCACTGACCTTTGATGATATATGAAAGGATAGTATCTCATCATATCCATCTTTCAAAAGTTTTCTGTAAGCTCTCTCAAAATCTGCTGGAGAAGGTTGGGATGTGCTGACATTTTCCCCTGTCAAAATATGGTTGTAGAATTTCTCTTTGCCTATTTTGCCATCTTCATATTCCTGAGTACCCAAGAAGACCTTCATCCCAACCATGAGAAAAGAATCACCGAGTTCATCGGCAAATCCGTCGGTAATTCCACAACCACTGTCCGTTACCACTGCCAACATTTTCCTCACCTCTTACTTTATCACCACTTTCAAATCTAAAGAAACCCCCGTTACGAGAAGAACCTTTAATTCGGCTAATTCGGCGTGAAGCTGAATCAAGACGGGGATGAATGTTGAAAAGACATCTGCATTATACAACACTATGTGTCAAAATGAAGTTGAGATGAATATGCCGTTGAAATGCATGGGTTTTGCTTTTTTCACGTATCTTAGAGAGTTGGATGAGCATATCATTTGAGGTATAATTGAACAAATAAGGATGAAAATTGGCATAAAAGGAGGAAACAAAAATGGACAAACAAGAATTTGTAAGCAGGCTTGCCGTTAAAAACAATTCCAAAATGTTGATGCTGATCATGGATGGACTTGGTGGTGTACCGGAGATTGGCGGGAAAACCGAATTGGAAGCTGCAAACACTCCAAACATGGACATGATCGCCAAAGCATCGGATTTAGGACAAAGTGTTCCCGTAATTCCTGGAGTGACACCTGGTAGCGGGCCAGGTCATTTAGGACTTTTTGGATACGATCCAATCAAATATCAAATAGGCAGAGGAATACTTGAAGCTTTAGGAGTGGGAGTGGAAGTTTCTGAAAAAGATGTCGTAGCGCGAGGAAATTTTGCAACTTTTAAAGATGGAATAGTTGTCGATAGAAGAGCAGGAAGGCCTGCAACTGAGGAAAATGTCAAAGTATGTGAGTTCATAAATTCAAGAATATCAGAAATTGATGGCATAAAAGTACATGTCTTCCCCGGAAAAGAACACAGGTTTGTTTTGAAACTCACAGGAGATGGACTTGAGGACAAGCTAACAGATGCCGATCCTCAACGTGTAGGTGAACCGGTGATGTACGCTGAAGCTTTGGATCAGGGATCTGAAAAAACGGCAAAAATTGTCAACGAGTTCATCACTCGTGTTGCCAAACTTTTGAATGGGAAAGAAAAGATCTCTGGATGTTTGCTAAGAGGCTTCTCAAATTATCCCAACATACCAAAATTCCCGGAAATATACAAAATAAGAAGTGCCGCCATCGCAACATATCCAATGTACAAAGGTCTTGCAAAGCTCGTGGGAATGGATGTTCTGGATGTACCAGCCGTGGAAGGTGAAATGGAAACGATAAAATCTGAAATAAAAGTTTTAAAAGACAATTACGATAATTACGACTTTTTCTATTTTCATGTTAAACATACGGACTCTTATGGAGAGGATTCGAACTTCATGGCAAAAATGAACGTCATAGAAATAGTAGATAAAGTTATCCCAGAGATCATGTCTGTGAAATTTGATGTGCTCGCCATCACAGGTGACCATTCAACTCCTACTCTGATGGGTGGGCATAGCTGGCACCCAGTGCCTCTTTTGTTGCGTTCAAAGTATTCTCGCTATGGACTATCAAAAGCTTTCAATGAAAAAGAGTGTGCAAGAGGAAGCCTTGGAACGATCGAGGCGAGGGACCTTATGTCTTTCTTACTTGCCAACGCTTTAAGACTCGAAAAATACGGGGCTTAATTCCTTGGACACCCACTTGAGGATGTCCATCTGAGGGGTGATAATTATGAAAAAAGTACTTATTATGTCTCTCATTTTTGCTTTGTCGTTAACGGTTTTTGCACTTTCCAACAAAACAGTACCGTCTAAGACACCACCACAGGTGGAAGCATTGGCATCTGCGAGGTTGATAGAGGTAAAGCCAAACAAATTTTTAACCGTTACTATGAACAAATCAAATGGCAGTGAGTACGAAATTGGTGAAACAATACACTTCAATGTCAAGAACACAAAGGCGGGGTATCTTTACATACTTGACATTCCACAAAACGGGGAAATAACCCAACTTTTTCCAAATTACTATCAACGTAGAAATTTCATGGTGCCTGGAAGCCACAAAATACCATCTTATTCCACTTACAAGTTCACGACTTCAGGTGTGAAATCTGGCGTGGAATTGATGGAGTTCATCTTGTCATCCAAACCGTTGAATTTCCTTCAAAATGTGAAAATATCCCCTAAAGTGCCATTTGCGGCAGTTGGGAGTGTTGAAAAAAAGGAGTTCGTGAAATTCAAATTGAATCTGATGAAATCCATTGTTGCAGTTCCACAAAGATGGACGGCTTGGACATACTTTTACTTGAATACAGGCAAAAAAACGCTTCTACAAGTTCAAAGCATTCCAAATGGGGCCAAGCTGAAGATAGATGGAAAGACTTACGGAATAACACCACAAACAGTCAAAATTCCTGCCGGTTATCACAACATTTCACTTTCGATGAAAGGATACAAAGATTGGAATGGAATGGTTTTCGTTGGAGTTGGCAAAATCAAGCTGTTGAACATAACGCTAATGCCTTCTGAGGAAAACCTTGTTGGTTTTTTGAAAGTAAAGGTATCTCCTTCGGATTCAACCGTGTACGTGGATGGTAAAAAGATTGGCAATGGAGAGCAAAAGCTAACTGTAACAGCGGGTTATCATAGCATCGTGGTGAAAAAAAAAGGATATGAGTTTTACTACAACGATTCAATATTCGTGAAGCCAAATCTGACGGTGATCATAAACGTCGGTCTCAAACCACTCACCGCTAGCATATACATTCACTCCCAACCATACGTTCGAGTGTACGTTGACGGGGTTTTCGCAGGTGGCACCGGATACGATGGAATTCTTTACCTCACAAGAGTAAGAGTTGGATACCACCGATTGAAATTTGAAAAAGAGTGGTACATCACTCAAGAGATCGACTACAAGGTGTTTCCAGGAGATAACTATCTTTCCATGACCCTTTCTGCCGCTGGTTTGTTAAAGGTAAGCTCGAACATCTATCCTTTGTTTTTGAAAGTAGATGGTAAGCTTTTTGGAAAGATCGAAAGCTCAGATATGGGAATTTATGTCCCAATAGGTTCCCATTCCGTTGAATTTTCAAACCCTGAATATTTATCAGTTGAAAAAGTTATGAGCTTTGAATTTCAAAAAACCTTTCAGGCAAATATGTATTTGAAGCTTAAACCTTTGACGCTTTCCGTTAAAGCCCAGCCTAATCCATTCAGTCCCAATGGGGACTGGTATGAAGATACGACCACTTTTTACATGAATCTTAGTAGAAGTGGAGAGCTGAAAGTGGAAATTTTCTCAGGCGGAAAAAGAATATGGTATCGCGATGTTAACGCACTCTATGGAACCACAAAGATCACTTGGGATGGAAATTCTATTAGCGGTCAAGCTATGCCAAATGGCGTTTACAAAGTTAAAATCAGTGTCGAAAGCTATGAGCAAACGATGACAAAATCTTTAGACGTGATAATAAACAAAAGTGGATACACCTATTTGAAACAAATGGTGATAATCGGTGGAGTTGCACTGATCATTGGTTTAATATACATGTTACTAAAATAAAATTTTGGAGGTGGATATTTTGAAATTTGATGTGGTAATAATTGGAGGAGGTCCAGCCGGAGCAGCGGCAGCTTCAACTGCGTTAGCAGCGTATCCAAAAAAGAAGATCGCCCTTGTGAAAAAGGAGAATCAAACTCTCATACCATGTGGTATACCTTACACACTGGCAACGTTGGATTCCGTGGAGAGCGACCTGCTAAGTACAAAAGGACTTGAATCAAAAGGAGTTGAAATCATCATCGACGAGGTGAAGAAAATCGATGTTGATGGAAAAAAAATCGTAACCGCTTCAGAAGAAAAAATAGAGTACGATAGATTGGTACTTGCAACTGGCTCAAATCCAATTCTTCCTAGAATTCCTGGTGTTGAGCTTGACGGGGTTTTCACCGTGTCAAAAGACATAGCCAAGATATCGAAGATGAAAGATGCGTTGAAAAAAATGGACAAAGTGGCAATTGTCGGTGCCGGATTTATAGGAATGGAGATAAGTGATGAGATCCGTAAGATGGGAAAACAAGTTATCGTGGTTGAAGCCATGGATCGTGTTCTTCCGGTTGCATTCGATCCTGAATTCTCTTCAGAGGTTCAAAAGCTTTTAGAAGAGAATCATATAAATATCATGACCTCTTCGAGAGTCAAAGAAATAACTGGAAACGGCAAAGTTGACGGCATATTACTCGAATCTGGAGAACACATAGAAGTTGATGGCGTGATACTTGGAATAGGGTACCGCCCAAATTCTTCTATTGCAAAAGACGCCGGCATTTTCATAGGAATGACAGGTGCAATATGGACAGATGAATACATGCGAACAAGCGCAAAAGACATCTACGCTGTTGGTGATTGTACGGAACACAAAGAGTTCTTTTCACGAAGGCCTAGCAGATTAATGCTCGCATCAACCGCGGCATTTGATGCTAGGATTGCTGGAACCAACCTCTTTAACGTTAGGCTGATAAAAGAAATTAAAGGGAATATAGGAATATTCTCTACCTGTATTTTCGGTCGAACTTTGGGAGCTGCCGGTAGCACCGAAACGAATGCAAGAGAAAGCGGTTTTGAATCCATTTGTGGAAGTTCCACCGCCATGGATAGGCATCCTGGAACACTTTCAGACGCAAGCAAAGTTAAAGTCAAGCTCGTATTTTCAAAAGAAAGCGGTGTGTTGTTAGGGGGACAAATAACGGGAGGAAAATCCGTCGGCGAGATGACGAACGTCATAGGTGTAGCGATTCAGAGTAGAATGTCCGTTACAAATTTGGTTGCTCTTCAAATAGGCACACAACCTCTTCTCACATCATCGCCAGTAATTTACCCGATAGTAACCGCTGCACTGGACGCATACTCAAAAATGCATGCTTGTGAGTAATGTCCATGAAAGCTTTGATATTGTGTGCAGGCAGAGGAACAAGGCTTAGACCTTTAACTTTTACAAGTGCCAAACAGCTGATCCCCGTTGCCAATAAACCGGTGATACTTTACAGCATTGAAAAGATACGTAACACAGGCATATCCGAAATAGGGATGATAGTTAATCCTGATAACATTTCAAGTTTCAAGCAAGCACTTGGGGATGGAAGCAATTTTGGAGTTCGTTTAACTTATATGGTTCAAAAAGATCCCAAGGGGTTGGCACATGCCGTTAAGATATCACAAGATTTCATTGGGAAGGATAATTTTCTTATGTACCTTGGAGATAACTTGATTCAAGAGGATTTGTCGAAATTCGTTGAAGAATTTCAAAGGTTGGAATGGAATGCATCCATTCTTTTAACGCCGGTCGAAGATCCGACCAGGTTTGGAATAGCCACGATGAAAAGCGGAAAAGTGGTAAAAGTGGTGGAAAAACCTCAAGTCCCCCCGTCTAATTTGGCGATCATAGGAGTCTATCTCTTCAATTCTAGGATCTTCGAAGGAATTGACAACATAAAGCCCTCTTGGCGTGGGGAGCTTGAAATAACAGATGCCATTCAATTTTTAATCGATCATGGAGACAAAATTCAGGGGCATGTTGTTTACGGTTGGTGGAAAGATACCGGTAGACCGGGTGATCTTTTGGAAGCTAACCGGCGCATATTGGAAGACATTCGAAGTTCTCAAAAGCCCGATGCGATATCGTCTAACATGTACAAAATGGAGGGACCAGTTGTTGTTGAAAAAGGAGTTGAAATTTCCAATTCTCTTATACGAGGTCCCGTCATAATTGGAAAAGGTGCCTCGATAATCAACTCATATATAGGCCCTTACACTTCCATAGGACCAAACGTCACAATTGAAAACTCAGAGGTTGAAAACTCAATTCTCATGGAAAATTCCACTGTTAGAAATGTTGATGTTAGGATAGATGCAAGTATAGTTGGCAAGAACGCAACGATATCCAGTGCGAAGATCAAGCCTAAAGTCCACAATTTTGTGGTAGGGGATTACAGTTTTATAAATCTAAGTTGATGAACAAAAAATTGCTTAAAAGAGGGAGAAAGCTCTCCCTCTTTTAAGCGTTTTTTTGTTCATCTTCCTCAGCTTCTGCAAGACCCATAAAAACTTTTAAATGTTTGCTGCGACTGGGGTGTCTCAACTTTCTCAAAGCTTTGACCTCTATTTGTCTTATTCTTTCACGTGTTACGTTGAAATATTGCCCAACTTCTTCAAGTGTCTTTGCCTTTCCATCTATTAAACCGTATCGCATCTTCAGGACCATAGCTTCTCTTGGACTAAGGGTGTTAAGCACCTTTTCTATCTGTTCATGTAGCATCATCTGAGAGGCTGCATCTTCCGGAGACAAAACATTCGAATCTTCAACGAAATCTCCAATTGTGGATTCATCATCATTACCAACAGTGGACTCCAGTGATATCGTTTCTCTTGCTGCCTTTAAAATTTCTGCTATTTTTTCGCGTGATCTTTCCATTAGTTTTGCAAGATCGTCAACTGTTGGATAAGCTCCGTGTTTTTGCATGTAATCTCTTATAACTTTGTTCAGTTTGTTTATAGTTTCAACCATATGAACTGGAACTCTTATCGTTCGTGCCTGATCTGCGATCGCGCGCGTTATGGCCTGCCTAATCCACCAAGTGGCATAGGTGGAAAATTTGTACCCTTTTTTCCAATCAAATTTTTCGACTGCCTTCAGAAGACCTATATTTCCTTCTTGAATTAAATCAAGAAAAGAAAGCCCTCTTCCCATATATTTTTTTGCTATGCTGACTACAAGCCTAAGATTGGAAGTGCAAAGTTTTTGTTTGGATTTCTCGTCACCATTTGCAGCTTTCCTTGCGAGCCTTCTTTCTTCGCTTGGGGAAAGAAGGGGAATTCTTCCTATTTCTTTCAAGTACAGTTTCACAGGATCTTTAAGGTTAGCGTTATCGTATATCTCTGGTTTCTGCCCTTCAAGATAAGAAAGATATCTCTTCACTTCAGAAGCTTCTGCATTTCCCAATTCTTCTATTTCATCCACCGTATCAGTTGAGTCATCTTTTATCTTTATGTTTTCTTTTTCGATGATATCGTATATGCTCTCTAAAAGATTAGAATCAAAATCTTCGTAATTAAGAGGAATGGCGTTGTCTATATCCGTGTAAGTTATGTAACCCTGTTTTTTACCTTTTTTTATAAGATTGCTTATCTTTCTTTTGAGAAGAGTTGTGCTATTTCCTGCCATTTGAAGCACCTCCCTTTTTTTTCAATAGGGAACGGAGTTCCATTGCTTTTTTTATCAACTTTGCTTTTTGTTCGCGATTGGACGTAGAAACCATCTCCCTTTCCAGTATTTCAATCTGGTGCTTCATCTTTCGTTCCTTCAATTTTGAAACGCAAAGTTCAAATATTCTTTCAGCGTCTAAGTTGGAATCATTGCGAGTGAAGATTTGGAAAAATCTTTCACCATTTTCTCTTGTCATGAGTTTCATGGCATCTTGAGGTTGTGTTACCCCAGAATTTATTATCTCCAATGCTTTCTTAGCAAATGGAGTAATCACATCCGGATCGATGAAGTTCACGATTCTTGAACGCATCTCTTCATTCAAAAAAAGCAAGTAAACGACATAATCATCTAACGTCATCCGAATATCTTCGCTGTTATAAGAGATCTTATCACTTTTATTCGTTTGAAGATCGTACATGATGTCTTTTTCATCTATCATAAGAATTTTAGACACTTTTGAAACAAGATGGCGTTTCAAGATTGGAGAAGCAATCCATGAAGTTGCTTCCTTAAATCGGTAAACGGCTTTCATAGGATCTCCAATTT
>WGFY01000054.1 GCA_015491995.1 Mesoaciditoga sp. | reverse complement strand
GCAGACATTGGAAAATTGTATAATGAAGAAGCTACCCGTTGATCTTGAAAATATTTTTGAGCAAGAAAAAGACAAGAAACAAATGTTCTAAGCCACAAAGGGGTTTCTTGAAATTTGATTCAAAAAAATACGATGATAAAAACAATTTGATGTGTTATCTTAACTTGAAAAATAAAACATTTATAAACGCTCACCTGATAAAGAAAGGTCTTGTAGCAGTTGATAAAGATGTAGAATTTAAATACAAAAAAAGATTCATAGCGTATGAAAAAGAAGCCAGCCTAAAACTGGAGGGAAAACTTTAAATGGCAAAGGAATGGATATTAAACAGCGCAATGAACCGCTTTCAATTGAATTTCAAAAGGAATGTTGGGGCTGTTTCGGAAGAGATAAGAAAATGCGCTCCCAAAAACGTTGAAGAATGGGAAAGCTATTACTTCAAGAATGTAAAACCTAGGGAGCATATCGAAGAACTCGGGAAAAAACTCTACGTAAAAATTACCGAAGTTATCTCTGCCGAAGTGGAAAACATAACTGAAGACGACTGTATTTCTTACATGTATAATATGGTTGTTGACAGGACATTTGATGGATATATGACCGAGATCAAAACTATTTACGGACAATTGCAAGAAATTTTAAACGTGAAAATAGAGCCTGCCTCTGACGAATGGGATAGACTGTACAATGTTGATTTTTTTATAGAAATAAATGGCAAATTCATTGGCCTTCAGATTAAACCTGTAAACAACGCTTCACACATCCCAGAAATATACAAAGAAAGAAACCTTCAAAAAAATACCCATGAGAAATTTACGAAAAAATATGGTGGGAAAGTTTTTTATATCTTTTCAGTCAAGGAAAAAAACAAAAAGAGAATTGCAAATCCAGAAATCGTGAAAGATATTAGAAACGAAATCGAACGCCTTGAGCGAATTTAACAACAAATCAGGGCAGTAGTTTGGGGTTGGGTCTGAAATACGAGTTTTCCCGAAAATAATCCAAACATTTCAAAAATTGGCAAATAGTTAGTGATTTGCTGGTTATTATGGCAAAAACACAGATTGAATTGAAAAATATATAGAACACAGCTAAACATGGTAAGGCTAATTCAAGATCGAAGTGGATATGGCCTACAAGGCGGGGATACATTTGTTAGTTCTCTCAAACGGAATTGGCAAAGCGTCTTGGAATTTCGCAAGCGATGGTTTCAAAGATAGAAAGTGGACGCTGAACTTCGAATATCTTTTGAATTCTCACAGGATAACGTCGTCTCGAATTCAAAGGAAAAAAGCCTGAGCTAGTTGAAGAAGATATCTTCAAAACGATAATTCCACTTGTAGAAAGCGGAAAAAATTACATAGAAACTACCCAGAAAACTACCCAGAAAACTACCCGGAAAACTACCCAGAAAATACTCGCTCTTATTAAAGAGAATCCTTACATCACAAGAAAAGAATTATCAAAAAAATTGGCATCACAGAAGATGGAGTAAAATATCATCTGTCTAATCTTAAAAAAACGGGTAGACTAAAACGTATCGGCCCAGATAAAGGCGGACACTGGGAAGTTGTATAATGAAAAGATACGAAGCGAAACTTGCCGAAGATGATGGATGAAGTGAGGGAAACGACAAGCACAACGTATGTATCAAAAAATGGTACAAAACTTGAAAAGTTGTGGTGGAAATGAATACATGGTTGAAGGGAATAACATCTTATAAAATAGCGGTGGTATACTTAATAGTAACTGCAACAAATTGATTTTTCACCATACGTTATCAATAAAAGCAAGTGGAGCTATATCATAGTGAATTCATCGAGGGGGTCAATGTTTTGGAAAACGATAATGCGAACAATTTCCAAGAAAAAGTGAGTTTCATTTGGGATCTCGCGGATCTTTTGAGAGATTCATATAAAAGGAATGAGTACCAAAAGGTCATTTTGCCCTTTATAACTCTTAAGCGATTTGACAGTGTCTTAAGCGACTCAAAAGAAATAATCTTCAAAACATATGATAAGTACAAAGATCTTTTGGAAAACGTAGAAAATGTCCTACTAAACGTCGCGAAGGACAAAAAAGGGGAGCCGCTCGGGTTTTACAATTATTCAAAATACGATTTTAAATCTTTGCTTGAAGATCCGGAACATGTTGAGCAGAATTTAACATATTACATTGACTGTTTTAGCAAAAATGTTCAAGATATCTTCGACAATTTTCATATCAAGGAGCAAATTGCCAAATTGGCAAAGGCTGATCTTCTATTTCTTCTGATCAAAAAGTTCTCCGAATCGAAGATCGATTTGCATCCAGATGTAGTCTCCAATCACGAGATGGGAATGATTTTCGAGGAGCTGATAAGAAAATTTTCAGAGCAATCAAATGAAGAGGCCGGAGAACATTTCACTCCCAGAGACGTTGTAGAACTGATGACCAAGATGATGTTTGTAGAAAATGGCATTCATTTAAAGGAAAAACACATAATAAGAACCGTTTACGATCCCGCTTGTGGAACTGGTGGCATGCTTACAAGCTGCAAGGAATTTGTCACTAAGATGAATGATGCCGCTGATATCGTTTTGTTTGGTCAAGAGGTAAATGACGAAACTTATGCCATATGCAAGGCTGACATGTTAATGAAGGGCGAAAAATCCGAGAATATCAAGGGGCCTTTCAGCACTCTTTCAAAAGACCAATTTCCAAATATGAAATTTGATTACATAATATCTAATCCTCCTTACGGCAGAAAATGGGAGCAGGATGAGGATATTGTCAGGAAAGAAGCTGAGAAAGGCTTTGAAGGGAGATTCGGTGCAGGACTGCCAAGGATAAACGATGGACAGTTGTTGTTTTTACAACATATGATATCCAAAATGAAAGTCGACGAAAAATCAAGAGTTGCTGTTATAACAAACGGTTCTCCATTATTCACTGGAGATGCTGGTCAAGGAGAAAGCAACATACGAAAATGGATGATCGAAAAAGATTATATTGAGGCTATAATCGCTCTACCAGATCAATTATTTTTCAACACTGGCATTCATACATATATTTGGATCTTGACTAATGAAAAGCCTTCACAAAGGGTGAGGAAAATGCAGCTGATCAACGCCACCTCGTTTTTCAAAAAAATGCGAAAAAGCTTGGGAAATAAGAGAAACTATCTCTCAGACGATGATATTAAAAGAACCGTTGATTTATACGATAAATTTGAAGAAAATGAATATTCTAAAATCTTCGACAATGAAGATTTTGGTTATACCAAGGTCACAGTTGAGAGGCCACTGCAATTGAATTACCAAGTTACGGAAGAGAAATTAGATAATCTTTATACCGTTAAAGCTTTTGCTAAATTGGCTGAAAGCAAGAAAAGTGATCCTGAATTGAAATTGGAAGAAGAAGAAAAAGGAAAGAAAAAACAGGAAGACATTATCAACGCTTTAAAAACAATTGGAGATCACCTATACAAGAACTGGGACGAGTTTGAGGAAAAAGTTAAGGACGCTTTGGAAAAGTTTGATTTAAAATCATCTTTCATTAAAAACATCGTCTTGGCATTGTCCGAACACGACGATACAGCGGACTATGTACTTGATAAAAAAGGAAGAAAACAGCCAGATCCTAAGTTAAGGGACTCCGAAAAAATTCCATTGAAACAGGATATTGAAGAATACTTTGAAAGGGAAGTTAAGCCCTATTATTCAGATGCTTGGATGAATAGAAAAAAAGATAAGATTGGATATGAAATCAACTTCACGAAATATTTCTATAAATACAAACCTCCAAGACCTTTGGAAGAGATTGAACGTGACATCAAAGAGGTTACTGCCGAGATTCAGGAGCTTTTGAAGGATGAATGATAAAGAGTTTGAGCTTATCTTGAAAACTGGCGAGAGCTATTTTGTAGAATTTAAAGAAACGGTTAATAGAGAACTCGCAAAGGAGATTGTAGCCTTTTCCAATTCCCAGGGTGGTAAGATTTTTATCGGCGTAACAGACAGTGGAGAAATAAAAGGAATAAAAGTCACAAACAAACTTAGATCTCAAATATTTGATATTGCAAAAAATTGCGATCCTGCTATTGATATCAAACTATCTACATATAAAAACAATGTGTTGGTTGTCGAAATACCGGAAGGCGATAAAAAACCTTATTCGTGTTCACAAGGTTTTTTTATACGAAATGGCCCAAATTCCCAGAAACTTTCAAGAGATGAAATTCTTTCTTTTGCTTATACAGAAGGCAGATTAACATTTGACGAACAGGTAAACAAAGATTTTATTTATCCTGATGATTTTGACAAACAAAAATTTAGAGATTACCTAAAAGAGGCTAAATTAACAGATATCAACGATGATGAATCTCTGCTCATCAATCTTGGCGTCGCCAGGAAAGTAAAAAATGAAATTTTACTGAATAATGCTGGCGTATTGTTTTTTGCCAAAGATCCTACGAAATTCTTTATGACCTCGGAGGTTGTCTGCGCAGAATATCAAACCAATGATAAAGTAGATGTTTTGGATAGGAAAATATACGATGATGGGATTTTAGAAAACATAAAGCAGACAATCAACTTTGTAAAAAGAAGAATAAAAGTAGAATTCGAGATAAAAACTGCAAGAAGAAAGGAAATACCTCAGTATCCTGAAGAGGCATACAGAGAAGCGATAGTGAATGCAATAATGCATCGAGATTATTTTGATAAATCTTCTGACGTTATGGTAGAGGTATACAGGAATAAAATAGTTGTTTTTAATCCCGGTGGGCTTGTCAAATGGTTAAAACCCGAAGAATTTGGCACAATCAGCAAAAGAAGAAACCCTATCATCGCATCACTTTTATCAAGAACCATTTTTGTTGAAAAGATGGGAACAGGGATTAACAGGATTAGAAAGTCAATGAAATCATCAAATTTGCCGGCGCCTGAATTCAAATTCTATGAACATTCTTTTTATACTACACTAATTGATAAGACAAATCTGGAAATTACTGAAAAAGGCCTACAAAAAGACCTTGAAAAGAGCGCCAAAGAGGTCA
Source organism: Mesoaciditoga sp. (assembly GCA_015491995.1). GTDB lineage: Bacteria > Thermotogota > Thermotogae > Mesoaciditogales > Mesoaciditogaceae > WGFY01. Next base: position 1,039 of record WGFY01000054.1, on the reverse strand, counting down.
CTGAAAATCAAGAGCAAACTACCGAAAAAATCCAGAATTTATCAAGGAACGGGTTACTATCTATGATAGAAAATAAAGTTGGTAGTAAGTTGGTAGAAAAGGTTGGTAGTAAGTTGGTAGAAAATCAGTTGAGAATTATTCTTTTAATCTCAGAAGATGGGAAAATTACAAAAAATAGAATGTCCGAAATACTGAATATCAGTGATACTGCTGTTGATAAAAATATTTTGAAATTAAAAAAACTGGGCGTTGTTAAAAGAATCGGACCAGATAAAGGCGGACACTGGGAAGTGATGGAATGAAACTCAAACCTTATCCCAAATACAAAGATTCAGGCATTGAATGGATTGGGGAGATTCCGGAGGGGTGGGAAGTTCATAGATTGAAGTTTTTATTGAAAATTCCAGTGACTGATGGTCCTCATGAAACCCCAGAATTTATTGATGAAGGAGTTCCATTTTTATCTGTTGATTCAATACAAGAAGGTAAATTAATATTTGAGAATTGTCGCTATATTTCAGAAGAAGATCATATTCGGTTTAAAACAAAGTGTAATCCTAAAAAGGGCGATGTTTTTTTAGGTAAGGCCGCTTCTATTGGAAAAATCGCAATTGTCAATGTCGACTTTGAATTTAGTATATGGTCGCCATTAGCATTACTCAGACCAGATAAAAAGATTTTGCTACCTAAATTTCTTGAATATTCTTTAAAAAGTAATAATTCCCAATATCAAATAGAAATTTTTGCTACCAGTAATACTCAAAAAAATATTAGCATGGATGATATTCCACTAATTCAATTAATAATTCCACCACTCTCCGATCAAATCACCATTGCAAATTATTTAGACAAAGCTATCGTCAAAATAGATGCCATGATTGAAAAAGACAAAAAACTGATCGCACTTCTAAAAGAAAAACGAACCGCCCTTATAAACCATGCAGTAACAAAAGGACTTGACCAAAATGTTAAATTAAAGGATTCCGGGATTGAGTGGATTGGGGAGATTCCGGAGGGGTGGGAAGTTAGGAAATTAAAG
>WGFY01000053.1 GCA_015491995.1 Mesoaciditoga sp. | reverse complement strand
GGGCAATTCATGAATTGCCCCTACAAAATTTTGAGCCATGAGTAAAAATTCACATATAAACAAATCGTTCATCTTTTTATGGTAAAATAACTTCGAGGATGAACGGAGAGCGATGGAAATGGAGACGCTTTATCTGAAGTACAGACCAAAAAAATTCAGTGACATCGTTTGGCAAGAGCATGTGAAAAAACTATTCTCCAATGCCTTGTCAAAAGGGATGGTTTCGCATTCTTACATTTTTAGCGGCCCACGCGGAACGGGAAAGACTTCGACCGCGCGCATACTTGCAAAATCCCTTAATTGTGAAAATCCCATAGATGGGTACGAACCATGCAACGAATGCACATCATGTAAAACGATAGATTCTGGGAAATCCATGGATGTGGTTGAAATGGATGCCGCTTCGAACCGCGGGATAGATGAGATCCGTGCCATACGTGATAAAGTGGCCTATCTTCCGGTTGAATCCAAATACAAAGTGTACATAATAGACGAGGTCCACATGCTTACCAAAGAGGCGTTTAACGCGTTGCTTAAAACTTTGGAAGAGCCTCCAGAACACACCGTTTTCATTTTGGCCACAACTGAAATTCAAAAGGTTCCTGAGACTGTAAAATCAAGATGTCAAGTTGTGGAATTCAGGAGAATTCCAGAAGAGTCCACGAAGAAGCATCTTATCGAAATTTGCAAGAATGAGAATATCGGTTTTGAAATGAGCGCACTCGATCATATAGCCAAAAGATCGACTGGAGGATTGAGGGATGCCATCGGATTGCTTGAAGAAGTTTCCAGATTTTCATCCGGAGATGTGACTTTGAATGAAACGCTTTCTATGCTTGGAGAAGTCTCTGCCGAGATGGTTGAAGAGTACGTTTCATCTATTATCAAGGGGAATGCTGAGCTTTTGCTGAAGCTCATAGACACCATCGAAGAGCAAGGAGTAGAACCGTTGAACTTTGCCAGGCAAAGTCTTGAATTTGTGAGTGTTAAACTGCTGGAGCCGTCGATGGTTGAAGTGGGAAAATTCATATCCGATCTAGTTCAAAGGCTTAAACATGAGGAAAGACAATTTGATACTTTTAAAGTGTTAAGCATCTTTGAATCGATGAAACATACTGAAACTTTCACTCGAAGCTCAGAAGTAATTGAAAAGGCTGAATCTTCTAATATCAAAGCGATCAATCCGGATTCTAAAAAAAGCGATATAAAAACGGATGTAGAGCGCTTGATCGAATGGTATTCAACAGAGGGAAAAATTTCTATCTTCGCATGTTTGGCAAAATCGTCAATCAAGGATTTCGGGGATAGGGTGCTTGCGATATCCGACAGTGAGCTCTGCCATGAGTTTTTAAAGGAGGGTTTAAAAGATATTGAAGGTAATTTTAAGCGTCTCACATCAAGAGAGGTGAAATTTTTAAGCGCCTATTCGGCAGTTTCAATTGAAACCATGGAGCCAAAAATGAGGGATGCTGTCATAAGAACTTTAAGTATATTCGGAGGGAAACTTCTTCCGGAAGGAGGAGAAGAAATTGTCTAACAAATTCAAAGGTTTGGGTGGAATGAACATGTCAAAACTTTTGAAACAAGCCCAAGAGGTGCAAAAGAAGGCCGCTGAGGTTCAGGAAAATCTCAAAAACATAGAAATTGAAGCTTCGGTAGGCGGAGAGGCCATCAAAATAAAAGGAAATTGCGGCTACGAGGTAAAAGAAGTTGAAATCAAACCAGAAGTTCTTGAAGATACCGATATGCTTAAAGAACTTCTTATCACAGCTTTTAACGAATATATGTACAGGGTAAAAGAACGTGTGGATGCAGAGATGAAATCTGTAACCGGTGGTATGAACATACCTAATTTTTGATTAAAATAGGAGGTATAAAAAATGTCAAACGTAAAGGTTGGTATTAACGGTTTCGGTAGGATTGGCAGACAGGTGTTGAGGATCATCCTCGAACAAGAAAGGGATATAAATGTCGTGGCGGTAAACGACATAACAGACACAAAAACTTTAGCTCATCTTTTTAAATACGATTCTGTCCATGGTACTTTCAATGGAACTGTTGAGCATACTGACAGCTCTATCATCGTTAATGGAAAAGAAGTAAAGGTTTTTGCCGAAAGAGACCCATCCAAGCTTCCATGGAAAGATTTGGGGGTTGAACTTGTGGTTGAATCAACGGGTCTTTTTAGAAAAAGAGATCAAGCGTCCATGCATTTTAGCGCAGGAGCAAAAAAGGTTATCATCAGCGCACCGGCAGGAGATGCGGACTGCACCGTGAATCCACATGTAAATGATGAGGCGCTGAAGAAAGAATATACGATCATATCAACAGGTTCTTGCACAACGAATTCACTTTCCCCTTTGATCAAAGTGCTTAACGATAACTTTGGAATAGTCAAGGGATTCATGACAACAATTCATGGTTACACGAATGATCAAAGAATTTTAGATCTTCCGCACAAAGATCTTAGACGTGCGAGAGCTGCGGCTGTGAATATCATTCCAACCACGACAGGAGCCGCAAAAGCCATAGGATTAGTTGTTCCAGAAGTTAAAGGAAAGCTTGATGGCTGTGCCATGAGGGTTCCTGTTCCAGCTGGGTCTATAACCGATCTTAAAGTAATCTTGAAAAGAGAAACGACTGTTGAAGAAGTTAACGACTCATTCAAAAAGGCTTCAGAGGGACCAATGGGGAAATCCCTTCTTTATTGTAAAGAACCGGTCGTTTCTTCAGACATAATTGGAGAAACCCATTCTAGCATTTTTGATTCTCTCCTTACAAAGGTTAACGGGAATCTTGTAAACGTATTCGCGTGGTATGACAACGAATACGGCTACACCAACAGGGCTGTTGATTTGGTTGAAATGGTTCAAAATATGATGTGAGGGGTGGACAAATATGTCTAAGCTCACAGTTCGAGATGTTGAATTGAAGGGTAAACGCGTTTTAATGCGTGTAGATTTCAACGTTCCAATGGAAGAAGGCCACATAAGTGATGACACCAGAATTCAAGCAGCTCTTCCTACCATAGAATATGCGTTGGAACAAGGTGCCAAAGTGATACTGATGTCTCATCTTGGCCGCCCTAAGGGTAAAAATGATCCGAAATATTCGCTTGCCCCAGTAGCCAAAAGGTTAGGTGATCTCCTTGAAAAGGAAGTTGTTTTTTGTAGAGAAACGATAGGAGAAAACGCGGAAAAACTTTCTGAAAGTTTGAAAATGAGCGATGTTGTTTTGTTGGAAAACACACGTTTTTTCCCAGGTGAAAAGAAAAACGATCCTGAATTTGCAAAATCCCTTGCAAAGCTCGGGGATATTCATGTAAACGACGCTTTTGGAACGGCGCATCGTGCCCATGCTTCAAACGTTGGAGTTGCGAAATTTCTTCCATCAATTGCAGGTTTTTTAATGGGAAAAGAAATTGAAATGCTCTCAAAGGTCACATATTCTCCAAAAAAACCGTATGTGGTCATACTGGGTGGCGCCAAGGTTTCGGATAAAATAGAAGTCATAGAGAACCTTCTCAACAAAGCGGACAAGCTGCTTGTCGGTGGTGCCATGATGTTCACCTTTTTGAAAGTCCAAGGGCATAAAATTGGATCATCCAAATTTGAAGAAAACAACGTAGACATCGCAAAGGAGATCTTGAACAAAGCTGAAAAAGCCGGTGTAGAATTCGTATTGCCAATAGACGCTTTATGTGCAAAAGAGTTGAAGGCGGGTGCTGAGACTAAAATTTTCAGTACGGCGGAAGGAATTCCAGACGGATGGATGGGTCTTGACATAGGTCCAAAAACCGTTGAGTTATTCCAATCAGAGCTTTCTGATTCAAAAACTGTCGTTTGGAATGGACCGATGGGAGTTTTCGAAATCGATGATTTTGCCGTTGGCACAAAAGCGATAGCACAAACCCTTGCTGGTATGAAAGATGCTCTTACGGTTATCGGTGGTGGAGATAGCGCCGCCGCTGTTAAGAAATTTGGATTGGAAGGCGAGGTTTCTCATGTTTCTACCGGTGGAGGCGCTTCGCTTGAATTTCTTGAAGGAAAAGAATTGCCCGGGATAGCATCCATTCTCGATTCAAAGAAGAAGCGTTCTTTGATAGTGGCTGGAAACTGGAAAATGAACAAAGTCCCATCGGAAGCCCAAGTATTTTCAAGGAATCTCATGAAATCTTTGAATTTTGAAAGCAATGCCAAAGTTTGGATATTCCCCCCGTACCTTTCCCTTTCAGACGTTAAGGAGATATTTACAGGTTCATCTGTCGTTGTTGGAGCACAAAATGTACATTCAAAGCCATTCGGGGCTTTCACTGGTGAAGTGAGCGTTCCCATGCTCAAAGATATGGAAATATCTCACGTTTTGATTGGGCATTCCGAAAGACGCCATGTTTTTGGAGAAAGTGATGAATTCATAAATGAGAAAGTGAAAGCGGCACTCGGAAGTGGAATGACAGTTGTTTTATGTGTTGGGGAAACCCTTGAAGAAAGGAAAGCCAACCAGACTTTTGAACTTTTGAGGGAACAGCTCACAAAAGATCTCAAAGATGTCGAACTTTCAGATAGTTCAAAACTGACAATAGCGTATGAGCCAGTTTGGGCAATTGGAACTGGGATCGTGGCGCGTCCGTATCAAGCTCAAGAGGCAATCGCTTACATTCGAAAGGTGATAAGTGAGATTTACTCTTTAAAAGTTGCAGAGGAAATTTCCATTCTTTATGGAGGCAGCATCAAAAAAACCAATTGCCAAGAGCTATTTCTCTTGCCAGATGTAGATGGTGGTCTCATTGGTGGAGCTTCTTTGAAAGTGGATGAATTTTCAGAAATACATAAAACGGCTTCGAACTTTTGTTGACATATTTAAAGCCCGGCTTAAGCCGGGCTTTCGTTTTCGAGTTTGACGATTACTAAATCAGTCAGCCATTCTCACGTTTGAAGCCTGTTTACCTTTTGGCCCCTCGGTGATGTCGAACTCTACTCTTTGATTTTCCTCAAGAGTTTTGAATCCATCCATAGTTATCGCAGAGTAGTGGACGAAAATGTCATTCCCATCTTCCATGGTGATGAATCCGTAGCCTTTCTTGGGGTCGAACCATTTAACAGTACCTTTCATGCATATTGCCTCCTTAAAATTCATATGGCTTCTTAGCCACAAACACATCATACCACTTGTGAATGACAATGTCAAGGATATTTTTACATTTCGACTCAAAGTCAAGTTTTTTGATGTATGTGTTATAGAGTAATGATGAATGATATAATTTGGAGTTGAACAAGTAAAAATCATGCAAGGAAGGACGTGAATGTAAGTGAAGGCTTTTTCTATTTTTCTTATTTTAGTTGGAATATTGCTCTTTCTGTCTCTTTTTGGATTTGTGAATATGACTTTTGGATTTTTGATGGGAATCCTCTTTGCCATCCTTTTTGGAGTTGAAGGTGTTAGAGAACTGTACAGCAAAAATTTAGTTGGGATAGGAAGTTTGCTTTTTTCTGTTTTCATATTCGTGAGGACGTTCAACCTTTTTGAGTTTTCTTCCGCTCCCGCCTCTCAAATTTTTGTCGCGTTCATAGCTTCCTACCTTGTTGGAATAGGCCTTCAAATGCTTTTTAAAAGAAGTGTAAGAGTTAAATTCTGGGAAAAATGATCTCCTTCTGGAGGTGGCAGAAATATGGTTGGTCCAAGGTCAACGTGATTGGTTTACAGATCCAAAAAAGATCGACATCTTACCGAGGGTAATGAGAGAGTTTCTGAATTCTCTAAACACCATCGATACCTTTTTGACCAATTCGGTGAACACGAAAAAGTGGAGGCAATCTGTTAGAGTGACTGTAAACGGTAAAAATTGGCCAATAGAAAGTGTTTACCCGGCTTTACCTGGTGGCGTCACCAAGACGAATTACGTTGAGATAAAATTGGCGCGCGTTTTATCAACGTACGATGTGGCGGATCTTGTTGTGTTGAAAATAAAAGGCTTTAGCCCCTCCGTTGTCTATGCTTATAAAGCAACGATCCAAAATTTTACTACAACGGTCAACTTGGGCCTATCTATTCACCCACTTTGACCAAATTCAAAGTTTGGTCGCCGGTATCCAAAAATGTCAGTGTTTTGCTCTACAAATCCGCAAATGGTTCAAAGCCTTTTGCCACTTATTCAATGTCTCGAAACAATGAAGGAGTTTGGGAAGTCAGCGTTAAAGGCGATTTGAAACGGCATCTATTATCTTTACAAGTTTGAATCCTATGGCAAAGTTCGTATAACTCCAGATATTTATTGCTACGCAACCGATACGTACAACCAAAAATCCATGATCGTGAATTTGAAAAAAACAGATCCTCAAAATTGGAGAGATGATATTTCTCCAGAGCTTTCTCATCAAACTGACGCGATAATATACGAAGTAGATGTGAGAGATTTCACATCTTCGCCTAATTCTGATCTTCCAAAGGCTTATCGCGGAAAATATCTTGGCTTTACCGTTCACGGAGCGAATTACGATGGAATTACAACAGGTATTGATCACTTAAAGTCCTTGGGGTTACGGATGTTCATTTGATGCCAATGCAGTATTTCTGGAACGATTGAAGTTGACTCAACTTCAGCATACGTTCTGAATCAAAATTAGAACGCAAATTCTTTTTCAAATCAGGATCCCTTAACGAATGAGGATCCTGATTTTCTTTTGATTCCAATCGAAGGAGCCTTAAATTACGAAATGATTGCTTGAATGGTAAAAATATGTCATTTTGACGTTGAAATAGGAATATAATTTTACATTATTTATAAAATTGCGAAACACATAAAAGATTTGTGCTATACTCAAAAAGAAGTTGATGTTACATAAGCGCTTCCTCCTCACCACCGCCCGATATGATAAACGGGCGGTCTTTTTCTGCCAAATACTGGTTGTGTAATTGTTCGCTCTTCAAAGTGTTAAAATAGACTTGATATGATTTTTGGAGGTGAAGAAATTGGAATTGAAATTGAATGAAGTTGAAGAAATGAAACGAGCTTTTGTATCTTCGCCAAAGAATTTAATTGCGATGAACGCTGTTTCTAACAACTCTTTGACGAGCGTTGCACTTAGCAGAGTTTTTTTCTCTAAGTACAATCACGTTTTTTCAAACGAAGTAAAAACGATGAAGATCACAAATCAAAAGCACAGTGGAAGGTGCTGGATGTTTGCAGGCCTCAACTTTCTTAGAAATACCGCGGCAAAAAAATTGAACATCGATCAATTTGAGCTTTCTCAAAGCTATGAGATGTTTTGGGATAAGTTAGAAAAGGCCAATTATTTTCTTGAAAGTATCATAGAAACCGTAAAAGAGGGTTTGCATTCAAGACTTGTGTCTTGGCTGTTAGAAGGATTGATTGAAGACGGTGGGCAATGGGGCATGTTCTCAAAGCTCGTGAAAAAGTATGGGGTGGTTCCCAAAGAAGTTATGAAAGAGAGCTTTCACACGAGCAACTCTCAAGCCATGAACATGCTGCTTAAGACCAAACTTCGAGAAGATGCCATGATACTCAGAAAAATGTCAGAATCAGGTGAAAGTGAAAGTTCTCTTAGAGAGAAAAAGCATGAACTGATGAAGGAAATTTACAGAATGCTTACGATAAGCATTGGACTTCCAACAGAAAAATTTGACTATGAGTACAAAGATAAGGAAGGGTTTTTTCATAGGATAAGTGACATTACCCCAATAGAATTTTATGAGAAATACGTTGGAGTGGATTTGGATGATATGGTAAGCGTCATAAATTGTCCAACTTCCGATAAAGACTTTCACAAGACTTACACCGTTCAATATCTTGGGAATGTCGTTGGTGGAGAGAATGTCGTGTACTTAAATGAGAATTTGGATGCGCTTAAGAATATGGCGAAGAAAGCGATAGAGAATGGAGATATCATCTGGTTTGCGTCGGATGTGGGAAAGATGATGGAAAAAGATAGCGGGATACTTGACACAGAAGTGTACGATTTTGAAAATTTGTACGATGTGAATTTCAACCTCGACAAAGCTCAACGATTGGATTATGGCAACAGTCTTATGACTCATGCCATGGTTTTAACAGGCGTTGATATCGTGAATGACAAAAGTGTTAAATGGAAAGTTGAAAATAGCTGGGGTGAAAAAGTTGGGAAAGAAGGATATTTTGTCATGGGTGATAGATGGTTTGACGAGTACGTTTACGAAATTGTCATAAGCAAAAAGTACCTTTCATCGGAAATGAAAGAAGCTCTTAAAAAGAAGCCGACCATTCTTCCACCATGGGATCCAATGGGCTCTGTGGCAAAGGTTAAATGATATGAATTTTGGAATGAATCCCGCATTTGCGGGATTCATTCGGTTTTAAACACTTTGCTAAAGCCCATCAAAACAAGGGCAAAGCCCACAAACATTATCGTAACGATAAGGTAGAATTTGGCGGTTGGCATTGGAGCGATGCTGGTCACGTATTTCATCGCATCTGTGATGTAAACGAGAGGGAGTGTATACGCCACACGTTGCAAAAACGGTGGCATAATTTTTATTGGGAAGTACACGCCAGAAAAGAACATCATCACTGTGTAAATAGCACTTGAAATTTCACTTGAGACCTTGGCATTCGGTGAGAAAAGCAATATTATCATTCCAATCCCCATCATTCCAAAAGTGGCTGATAACACAAGGATTGTGAATTCAAACCAATTTACGGTGTAATGTGCGCCAAAGATCATGATGGCTATTCCAAAGAGTGCAAGGATGGATATATAAGTTTCAATGACTTTTTCAAAGATGAAAGCCCCGTAAAAGTGCCAACGTGATATTGGGGTTGTCCAAAGCTTTTTCATCACCTTTTTATCTCTTAAATGTGCTAATCCGGCGGTCATAGAGAAAATTCCTACGGAGAATATACTCAAGGCAAGAATACCCGGTATCAAGCTGTTAAGATAATTGAACTTTTTTCCCGAAAAAGAAACCTCTGTTCTTTTCACGTTTATCATCGAAACGATGCCCTCTGTTTTATTTATCTCCTTGGATATGAGTTTTCCTATTGATATGTAATAATTATTTGATTGCATGTTGGATGGATTGAGATATATCTTCAAAATTTTTCCGTTGAGTGAAACGCCAAAATCCTCTTTTTGAGTTAGAACCGCTTTTTTTAAAACACTCAAATCTTGAAATTTTTCGTAGTTTACTCCCTCAATTTTTGGAAGTTTTGGCCCAACAAAACCAACTCTGGCCGTCGATTGGGAGTAAGTTCCAGAAAAAACGGATCCAAATATTATCAATATGACAAGCGGAAAGAAAAAGTTGAAAAAAGTACTTGTTCTATCGCGAAGAGCATTAAGAGTCAAAGCCCACAGATTTGTCAAGAAACTCATATCATACCTCCCACTTGAAATGTCGTATACTGTATAAAGTCATGACCACTGCCCAGATTACCGGTACAAGCACGTTCAAATACTCGGGGGTAGGTGAAGGGCTAACGCCCATTGAAGCCCTCAATCCGTTGGCAAGATAAGTTGTTGGTATGGAATAGGCTACAATTTTAGCCGCCAAGGGGACGTTGCTTATCGGAAAAAAGAGACCACCGAGGAACATGAAAAGAAAATTGAATATGCTGGCCAAAGCACTTCCAGAGTTGGCGCTTTTGGCGAAACTCGCAACGAAGAATCCCAACGGCATCGTGGTAAAAAGAGTTAAAAGCAGGTAAAAAATCGCACTTGGCCCAAAGCTCAACTTTGCTCCCATCCATATGCCTGCAACAAGAATCAAGACAAGTTGGATGAACTCTAAAACCAAATTAGAAAGAGTCATTCCAAAAAGATAATGGCCACGATCAACTGGAGCCACAAAGATCCTTCGCAGAACCTTTTTTTCACGTTGAACCAGTAGATCATCGGTTACTCCAAAAAGAGCCACCGTCATGAAAGCCATCACAATTATGCCAGTAATGAGAAAATTCACGTACGAAAAGGATGAGCTGCCCATTGAAACGTACATGGTTTTAAGAAGTACTTGATTGGTCACACCTGAACGTTTCATGAATTCGTTGTTAAAAGCACCAACAACGGAATCCAATATCGAAAAAGCGATGTTGGAGCTTTGACTGTTACGTCTTGTGTATATCTCAAGTGATTCGCTCTTTACTTTCGATGGGAAATGAAGTACGCGGGCGTAAAGATAAGTGTTAAAAAGCTTTGGTATGACAAAGATGGCATCTATCTTGCCGAGTTTTAGCTTTTCTATCGAGTCTTGAAGGAAATTTTGTGTTGTACTCGATTCGATCGAAAGAAGAGGGGTCTTATCGTCAGTTGCTTTGGACATTTCGTTCAGAGCTTCGACTATGTGAGAGGAAAAATCCATATTAGTCCCTTTGAATGTCGAACTCTCATTTACAACTGCGACTTTAACGGAAATAGATTTTCCAACATTTGAAAATATAGATCCAAGAATCGCCAATAGCAACACTGGAAATATTATGGTCCAAAATAGCGACACCGGGCTCCTTAAGCTTGAAAGGAAAAGAGCTTTAAAAATAGTGGAAATCCGTCTCATTAGTCTCTTAAACTCCTTCCAGTGAGCTTTAGAAAAACGTCTTCAAGGTTGGACTGGCGCACTGATAGATCTTCCACTTCAATCGAATTATTTTCGGCCCAATCAAGAAAGGATTTCATGTTTTTTGGGAGATCAGATGCCCTGAAAGTTACCTTGGAGTTCTCTATTTTTACACCATTGAACATTCTTTCAAGCTCTAAGATCTTATCATCATCTGCGCTCAAACGTGCCTCTATAATTTTATCACCACCAAAGGAGGATACCAGTTTTTGAGGTGTTCCTTTGGCAATTATCTTGCCATGATCCATTATATAAATGTAATCAGAGAGCATCTCAGCTTCTTCCATGTAATGAGTTGTGAGGAAAATGGTCTTCCCAGAGCTTTTGAATTTTTCAATCATATCCCAGATATTTCTTCTGGCTTGAGGATCTAAGCCTGTGGTTGGCTCATCCATGAATATCAGATCTGGGTTTCCGATGAGTGCAGTGCCTATGGCAAGGCGTTGCCGCTGACCACCGGAAAGCTTTTCAACACGCGCTTTACGCTTTTCTTGAAGACTGACGATTTTCACTATTTCCTCTATTTTCAGAGGAGCTGGGTAAAGATTGCTGAACATTTTCAAGATCTCAGTTACTCTCAAGTGTTCTATGAAGTTGTTTTCTTGAAGTACAACACCTATTCTTTCTCTGATCTCACGCGGAACATTTGTGCGCAGCGTTCTTCCAAACATGGTTATCTTTCCGGAATCATGTTTTTTTAGACCTTCTAATATTTCGAGGGTTGTGGTTTTTCCAGCACCATTTGGCCCAAGAAGCGTGAAAACCTCTCCCTTTAACACTTTAAATGATATGCCATCAACAGCTTTCACGTTGCCATAATGCTTTTTAAGATTGTCTACCTCAACGATCGCCTCTTTCATCGTGGCTCTCCTTTCTCATCTCAAATAAAGGACGTAAAAAATCATATTGTGAATTGTTGAACTTTAACGGACGCAATATAACATATTAGTTCGATTGTGTCAATATTCTGGGCTATGTCAAGATATTGATGTAAATTTGTTTCCACATCCTCTCTTTTGGGTGAATTGATCGTTCTTTCTCAGTAAGAAGATACACGAACTTTTTTACTTTGTCAACTTGCACGGAACTTAGCATACACTGGCTTGACATTTTTTGATTTTTTGTTATAGTTAATTAGTATACTATTAGATTGGAGATGAAAAAATTGCGAAAACGTTATCCACTCACGATCAAAATCGCTTTTGTATTTGCTTTTTCTTTGTTAGCGCTCTTCATTCCGTACTACCCGTTAAAAATCGCGCTTGGAATCATCGCGATCATCCTATTGGGCTTAACTTTTCGGCGCTTTAGCGTGCTCTTCATCGTGCTTGCGATCATCTTTGTCGTTTTGCCTTCGGGGATCATAGGAATCATGAATTCTTCCCTTTTACCTCTTTCTTTTATTCAAAGAGTGATTCCGTATTATGGGAACAAATATGGTTTTTCGGCATCCAAAGAAAATAAAAAGGTGTATCCGGATAAGTTCATCAAGAGTGGACAAAGTATCACCTTAAATGTGGATGATGGGCTTGAAATCGTATTCGATCCGAAATCTACCCAGGTCGAGATTCCATCAGAGCTTAATGTGGAAAGATTTGATAAAGAAGTTGAAATTTCATCGGTTCAAAATGTTTTTAGCGACAAAACTTACGTGGTGAATATAGGAACGAAGTATGGTTATAAGGACATCCATATTCAATCGGATGGTTTGCTCTTGAAAGGAAAAGTCGCCAAGAAAATCGGCTCTTTGAGTATAAACTGTGACGGCATATACCTTTCTGGAGTTTTGAAGGCAGACACCTTTAAGTTGAATTGTGACGGTGCGTATTTCAATGGAGAAATAGATGCGAAAAATGTTGGAATAGACGCTGATGGAGTGTTAACGCATCTTTCACTGAAAAATGTGCAAAAATTCGACATGAATTGCGATGGTATCGCTGGAGGTATAACGTACGAAGACACATGGAAAGAATTTCGCTTCTTTTTCGTAAAAGCCAGTGGTGGTTATTTGACCGTTAGAGTTCCCAAATCTGCCGGAGAGCTTAACAGAGAAACAGAGGGTGTTCTTGTCAATCTAATGAGATATTGAGAGAAGTGTATATGATGCTAAGAGCGGTAGACAAACACAGTGGAATTCCTGCGTATTTACAGATCATGAACTCCATAAAGAAGGAAATCATGATTGGGAATTTAAGGGAACGTGATCAGCTTCCGCCTGTGAGAGAACTTCAAAAAACATTTGGGGTGAATGTCAACACCGTTATAAGAGCTTTAGAAAAGCTGCAAATGGAAGGGCTATTGGAAGCTCGACACGGTGTTGGATACTTTATCAAAAAGTCAAGAATAATAAATCTGGAAGTGATCGAAATACTGGAAAAGAGTGTTAAAGAATTGAAAAAAATAGGTATGGATTTGAACACAACAACACTCATTCTCAAGGAGGTATGGAGGAATGTTAAATAAGGTAGAAGCGTATTTCACGAAAGAATTAAAAGAAAAGGCTGGTATACTTGTTGTATTAACTTTACTTCTTTTAGTGCCACAATATTCTTGGAGACTTTTTTTCTTGCTTTTGCTGATAGCATCGCTCCTTCCACGTGATGTGCACAGGGGGAAAATAAAGCTCATGGTATCTTTACCATTCTCAAAGGGGGATGTTTTTTGGATATCTTACGCTTTTTTGATAACGATTATCGTGATCACCCAGATAATAGGAGGTGCATTTTTCAACATTTCGCTCAGTGGGATAGGATGGGATATCCTTGGAACTTTGATCTTCTCGAGTGCTTATTTTGGAATAGCGATGATCTCGGTAAGCCTTGGATTTGGCAACTTCGGAATTCCGTTTCTCGTGCTCATAGCAGATAGTTTTTTTGGAGCCATTGGAAATAATTGGGAATTCACTTACAATCTTTTTAGGTCCCCCAGTGGGCTCAACCCTTACAGAATGATCAGCCCGATTTATCAAGGAAATCGGTTTGCAGCTTTTGTATTTGCAGCGGCGTTGTTGATAACTGCGTACATACTCTTTGAAAGAAAGGGGACGTCAAAATGATCGTGAAGGTTGAAAATTTGCAGAAGAGCTTCTCTGGAAAGTTCGTACTGAACGGTGTGAGCTTTGATGTTAAAGAAGGGGAAATGTTTGCGCTCATTGGTCCAAATGGAGCTGGCAAAACGACAACCCTTAGATGTTTATACGGGGATCTGACTCCAAACGGTGGAAAGATAGAACTATTTGGCAAAGCTTTTAGCTCAAAATCCAAAGAAAGAATTGCGGTGATGAACGAAGAAAGAGAAACTTTCAGAAGGCTTACCGGCGGTGATTATGTGAAGATGTGGAGCCTCTTGTATCCAAAGTGGAATGACAAGATATTCTCGAATTTCGCTCTTCACTACAAGTTCGATCTTGAACAACGAGTCGAAACTTATTCCATAGGGATGAAAACGGTTTTTTATGTTGCACTCACCGTTGCGAGTAACGCTGATGTTCTAATATTGGATGAGCCAACACAGCACCTTGATCCACTTATTCGAAATGAAATACTCAAGGTGATAAGTAATTACACGCTTGAAGAGAAGAAAACGATCATCATATCTTCTCATGAAATATACGAATTAGAGGAAATCTCAACATCATTTGCGATAATAAAAGAAGGTAAAGTGCTTTACTCTGATACTGTAGATGATGCCAAAGCGTCCCACAGACTAATTTCGCGCGACGAAAAAGCCTCGCAAGGTGAGGTGATCGGCCTCGTCGGGGATGACACTCTTGTGAAGACGGATAAAGATGTTGGAAGATTTCCAAAGTTTGAAGAGATTGTTCTTGGATATCTTGGAGGACGGAGAGAATTCATCCCATTTTGACGAGTGGCGTTTTTTCTATTTTTTTGTTTGATGTTGGCAATTGCTTGTTTGCATAACCTTTCTGCTCAATACAGATCTTCTCTTTTTGTGTTTTACGCTCCGTGCGCCATCTTTTTTAAATCCCAATTTTCTCAAATTCAGCATTTGAATTTCGTCTCTTCGTACAAAATATAGTAAAATCCATTGAAGGGGTGTAATATGGATAATGAACTGGGTAGGCTTGAAAAAATCATAGACGATTTTCTTGAACGACAAAAAGAGTTGGAAGATGAATTAAAAGCATCTAAAAATGAGATTGATAGGTTAAAGCTTGAAAATTTGGATCTAAGTGCAATGGTCAAATCTCAAAACACAAGGATTGATGCGTTGTTGAAGAAGCTTGAATCAACTCTCGAAGAAACCCAAAAAAATGGAAGGGGTGTACATGATGAGGCGAACGGTAACATTCGATTTGGGGAGTAGAAAATACAAATTCACAACTACAGACCCACAAAAAGAAGTCGAAGAGACTATGAACGAGATAAGAGAAGAGTTCAAGGGTTATTTGAATGTGGTTGATAAGTACGGTTACGATCGGGTCTTTCTCATGATGCTCTTGAATAACGTTCATGAGAAATTGACACTTAAACAAAGAATTGGAGATCTTACGAAGAAGCTTGAAGAGAAGGATTGATGTATTTGAAAATAGTCGCGTTGGGAGGAGGAACAGGGCTTTCCACGCTTCTTAGAGGGCTTAAGCTTTTTTCAGATGTTGATGTAACCGCGGTGGTAACGGTTACAGACGAAGGGGGAAGTTCCGGAATAATAAGAGAAGAGTTGGGGGTTCTTCCGCCAGGAGATGTGAGAAATAACATAGTGGCCCTTGCAGAAAACGAATCTCTCATGGCTCAGATAATGAATTACAGATTTAACGAAGGCCAAACCTTTAAAAATCACAGTTTGGGTAATCTTATCATTGCAGCTTTAACGAAAATCACGGGCAGTTTTGCAATGGCCGTTGAAAAAGTATCGGATACGTTGGCCGTGAAGGGTACTGTTCTTCCCGTTACAGAGGACACCATTAGACTTGTTGCCACGATGGAAAGCGGTGAAGAAGTTATGGGCGAAACACAGATCGTCAAAAGAAGATCAAAGATCGTGGATTTGCATCTTGATTCAGTTGCGCATCCTTTTCCAAAGGTTATAGAAGCCATTTCGAAATGTGATGTCATAGTCCTTGGACCCGGAAGCCTTTACACGAGCATAATACCTAATTTAATGGTAAATGGAGTTAAAGAAGCGATGAAGGGTAAGCCAACTATTTTGATTGCAAATCTTATGACACAGCCGGGAGAAACGAATGGATTTTCGTTAAAAGATCATATAATAACGGTTGAAAGGTATCTTGGCTACTCTCTGGATCGTGTGATATCAAATTCTGAAATCATACCTTATGATATTCTCCAAAGATATAACGTTGAAGGATCAGAGCAGGTTTTAACAATGGTAGGAGACGAAAAAGTCGTTTCATTTCCAATGGTAAAATCGGAAGTGGATCCAAATGATGGAAAAGAAAAAGTTAGGCATGACCCGATAAAGCTTGCCGCTTCCGTACGAAAAATCGCGAAAGAGTTGATAGGTGATTGACATGTCTTTTGTTTCCGAAGTCAAAGAAGAACTTTGTGATTTTCCAATAGAGAACTCTCTTGCCCAAATGGAATTTGCAGGTTTTTTGAAGTTCAAGGGAATGCTTGAAATAGGGAGAAAAACCTACTTTGAGCTTATAATTAAGAGTACATGTGCTGCCAGGAGAGTAAAAAAATTGCTTGGAATAATGCATGAAGACAAGGTCGAGGTTTTTTATCATGAAGAAAAGCGTTTAAAGGCTGGAAGAATATTTTCGTTCAGAATAAATGTGGATGATATCATGGTTTTTTTGAGGAAAATCGGCTTGAGCTCAACGGGAAAAGTTGAAGAAAGAAATTTTTCAGATCCAACTATTTTCAGCGCTTTCTTAAGAGGTGCCTTCATATCTTCTGGTTCAGTGGCCGATCCATCACGCCATCATCATCTTGAGATCTATTATCGCAAACCAGAAATACTTCATTCCATATCGAAAAGGCTTAACGATTTCTTTGGCATAAACGGTCATATAATAAGCGTTCAATATGGGTACAGATTTTACATAAAGAATGGCTCTATGATAGAAGAATTTTTGAATTTCATAGGTGCTAAAAAATCATCATGGAAAGTCCATAACATCATGATGGAAAGTAGAATACGCTCAGATGTAACCAGGAGTATGAATTTCATAGAGGCAAATTCAAAACGAAGTGGAAATGCAACTTTAAAACAGATAAGGGCGATAATGAACGTCGAGTACGAATTAGGACTTGAATCTTTGCCTTTTGAACTTCATAGAGTGGCCAAGTTGCGCTTGGAAAATCCAGAGTTATCGTTAAGAGAGCTGGGAATGTTGTTCGATCCGCCTCTATCAAAATCGATCGTTCATAGAAGATTGAGAAAGATATTGGAAATTTCCCAAAGAAATGGAGGTAAAGGATGAAATGCCCGTTTTGTGGATATTCAAGCACAAAAGTTCAAGATTCACGTACCATTGAAAATGGCTTGGTTATCAGAAGGAGAAGAGTCTGCCCAATTTGTGGGGCGCGCTTTACGACATATGAAAGATTTGAAGGTGGAAGGCTTATGGTCGTGAAAAAAGATGGCAGGCGTGAGAAGTTTTCGCGAGAAAAGCTCATGAATGGAGTTATAAAGGCTTGTGAAAAACGTCCAATTTCAATGGAAAAAGTGGAAGAGATGGTAAATGCCATAGAAGCACGAGCTCAAAAGATGGGAAGTGAGATCGATACAAAGGGAATAGGAGAGATGATCATGAAAGATCTTAGAGAATTGGACCAAGTTGCATACGTCAGATTTGCATCGGTTTACAGGGACTTTAGAGATATAGACCAATTCATAAAAGAGATTGGAAAATTGAAAGGAGAAAAATGATGGACGAAATGGTGCTCGTTATCAAAGAAGCGGACGTGCAAAAAATCTTTAAAGATTATGGATTTTTAGATGTACCCTTGGATGTTGTAAAAGATCTTACCGAAAAAAGAGGTTTTTTCGTAAGAAGGGGAAAAGCTGAAAAAGATGAGTCCGTCCGACAGTTAATACCATACGTAGTCGTTCGAAATGAAGAAGGTCTTTATCTTTTAGTGAAAAGGCTTAAAGCCCAAACGGAATCCAGACTCCATGGTTTTTACAGCATAGGTATCGGTGGTCATGTAAATGACAAGGACGAAGGGCATTCTCCGTGGCTAAAGTTCCTTTCGGGAATGGAAAGAGAAGTTGATGAGGAAATTTCGGTTGAAAATTACAATTGGCCCACGTACCTTGGCTTGATTCGCGAAAATACCACGGCGGTCAACAAAGTGCATCTTGGCGTGACTTTCACGATCGCGGCGAAGGTTAACGGCATAAAAGAGATCGATAAATTTTCTTGGAGAATGGTGAATGTCGAAGGTTTAAGAGAAAAATACGATGAAATGGAATCATGGTCTAAGTTGGCATTTGATGCACTTGAAAGAAAAGGGACCTACAACAAATCTTGTTGATCATCCCAAGATGGGCACATAAATGATATTCAACCCTTTCTTTGAATAGGTTGGTGAGCATTTTGAAGCTCTCACATAAGTTTCTTCTCTACGTTATTTTTCCAGTTCTCGTAATGGGAATTTTAACGACTGTTGGATATCGTCAAGCATTTCAACGACAATTGAATCATTTCGTACGTGGAAGAGCAGAAATAAGAATGTTTTACGATCTTCATCCTTACATACTCAAAAATCAATTGAGAAGGTTGGAAAAAGCCAAGCAAGATATGTCCATAATGGTGACTTTTTCATTCATTCTTTCGTTTGGGGTTTCCATCACCACTGCCCTACTTTTATCTGAAATTTTCCAGAAAAAGGTTTCTAAAGTTGTGGACGAAATCTCAGATGCCACAGAAAAAATGGCCTACGGTGAAGAGATTAAAATTAAGAGTAAATCTTTCTCCGCTGAATTCGAAAAACTCGTCAAAAGTATCGAGAAGCTCTCACACAAGTTAAAAGCTCAGTCTTTATCGCGCCAAAGCATGACCTCTAATGTCTATCACGAGTTGATGACTCCTCTAAGCGTCATGAAAATGCAGCTTGAAGCGCTAAGAGACGGCATGATCACGTACGATCAGAATTTAACGAAAAAGATGATAAAAAGCGTTGATCACATTTCTCAAGTTTTAAAAGATGTGAAGAACATAGAAGGTGGAGAAATAAAATATTCCAAAGAAGAATTCAACGCAGCTTTAGAATGTGAAGAATTGTGTAACACGTTTGCAAGCGTATTCGAATCACGAAACGTAAAATTAGAATGTTTCATAGAAGACGCACACGTAAAATCAGATAAGCAACGTTTCAGACAAGTCATCTTCAACCTCATGTCAAACGCCGTGAAATACACCCCATCAAACGGAAAGGTAAAAGTGAAGATCAACAACACCAAATTGGAATTTTTCAACAGCTCCAACTCCACATTAGCACAAAAATTCAAGTACGGAACCGGATTGAATTTCGTTGAACGTTTCTGCGATTTTTATGGTTGGAAATTCATCATGATATCTTCACCTGAAGGTGTAAGATCGATCGTTCTTTTCCGTGAAAATGAGAGAACCTGAACATTCAAAGATAGTCGTACATGCTTGAAATCTCAAAATCCCCCTTTTTATCACACCATATGCCATATTTTCACATTTGATTTTCAAAAAATCCCCGTCTTTCTTGAAGGAAATTTTGGGATCGGATAAGATTACATTTCTTAATCTTCCGAGTACTTCGTGACTTTCAACATTTTTGTTGTTGTAAATTAATTTCTCATACACGATCGGTTCCGAAAAAATCTTTGGATCAACATCAACGGTATTAACCTGCACAACTGCGTCTTGAGAGATTCTCAAATTCTTGTATTTCCTTTCGAATATTTTGCCTCCTTTGAAAGATCATATCTCTACTTCCAAATTCACATTTTTGAGATCTGAATCGTTCACAATTGAAATTTTCAACCCTTGCCATCTTTTTTGACCATTGGAAGTATCGACGAGTAGAACCGTTTTGTGTAGTAATAAAGTGCTTTCGGTCTTTTAAAGTAGTCTATTGCCGACCTGCTGAACACCGGCCAAGAATCGTTCAGTTGCCAGTAAAGAGTCCCTGCCGTTTCGTACTTTCTCTCCCTCCAATGCTCAACCCCGCTTTTTATGGCTTCTGCTTGATTGATCTGGACGGCCAATAAGGTGCAGATGGATCTTATTCTGTACAGATTTTTGGAAGATCGTGCAGATACAGCTTGTTCCCAAGAAAGTCTTCGCTTACTTTACGATCAAAATTCATCCATTCGTCGAATCCCCAGTTATTTTCGTTGTTTCCACATCAAAGCACTACACTTGGATGATACCTGAGTTTTATAACATTTTCTCTCACTTCTCTATTCGCAAGATCTCTGAACCATTGGAGATGATCTGGATATTCGGCGCATGCAAACATGAAATCTTGCCAAATCATGATTCCCATTTCATCTTAAAATTTCGTGTGTATATCCGAGATTTATCTTCCAAGACATCTAAAATTTTCTCGTTTGTACCAACATAAGGATCAAGTTTGCTTTCTACAATCTTCAGAAGTAGAAAATATGTTGTGTGATACAATTGAAGTACTAAAGGGATAGGCATGCAAGAAACATGCAAAGAGTAAAAAAAGAGGACGGCTTTGAAGACCTACGATGCTAAAAGTTAAATGTTAAGACAAACAATTTCAATAACGTTTGGGAGGCTCATGATGTATAAAAGTATTTTAGTGGAAAAGAAAGATCTAATAGGCATTATCACGTTGAATAGGCCTAAGCAAAACAACACGTTTAACGTTTCACTTGCAACTGAGCTGAATGAGACTTTAATGAAAATGGACGAAGACGAAAACGTTCGAGTTGTCGTCATAAAAGCGAATGGTAGGAATTTCAGCACTGGCATAGCGCTTGAAGAGTTTAATGGTAAATCTCATAAAGAGTATAGAGAATTCTTGGCTTTAATGGACAAACACAACCACACGATAGCCTATATGAAGAAACCGGTTATAGCGTCAACGCATGGATACGCTTTGGCCAATGGAGCCGGGCTTGTCTTTGCCTCTGATCTTGCAGTTGCCTCGGAAGATACAAAATTTGGAACAACTGCCATAAATGTGGGGCTGATTTGTCTTGGACCGGCTGTGCCATTAGTGAGAACCGTTGGCAAAAAGCGAGCGTTGGAAATGATCTTGACGGGAGAAATTATAAACGCACGAAAAGCGGAAGAATACGGCCTTGTGAACGAAGTTGTGCCATTGGACAAATTAGATGAAGCAACTTTTGAACTGGCAAGTACACTTGCATCGAAAAGCCCCTTAGCACTTCAAATTGGAAAGACGGGTGTGTACAAATTGCAAGATGTTCCATACCATCAAGGGGCAGATTACATGACGGAATTGTTCGCCTCTTTGACATCGACTGAAGACGCTAACGAAGGTGTGAGAGCTTTCATGGAAAAAAGGAAGCCTCTTTGGAAAGGAAAATGACTTAAGAATAGACTGTGCTAACGAAATTCTGATTTGACGTAGCTTTACTGTGGGAGAATTACGTAATGCAAGAAAAGAAAAAAGGCTTACTTGAGATGTTTTTTGCGACACTCATATGGGGTTCTATCCCAGTTTTTTCCGTGTGGTGTGCACTTCCTTCACCAATATTTGTTTTTTTTAGAGTGCTTTTTGCCTTTCCGTTTGTTTTCTTGTATTCCGTTAAGAACTTAGGCATCAAAGAATTTTTCAGGCTCAGACCCTTTACGCCTCTACTTTTTTCAGGGATCGCTCTCTCTCTAAACTGGGTTCTGTTTTTTTGGGCAATTCAGCTTACGAGCGTTGCGAGTGCGGTTATACTTTACTATCTCGGTCCGATTTTCACGATTATCTTAGCCGTGCTCTTTCTCAAAGAACCTTTTGGGAAAATCCTTTTTTGGGCCACGTTGTTTGCTTCTTTAGGAGCCATATTAACATTTGTACCTAACATGAATGTAGCGGTTTTTCAAAAGGCATTTTTTGGACTCACCATTGCCTTTCTTTCTGGTGTCTTTTACGGTTTACTCGGTTTTATCTCAAAAATAGGCGTTAAATATCATTCCGCGATGAAACTCACGACATATCAGATATTCATCTCCATATTTTTTACCTTACCTTTCGTTTTGTTCATCCACTTCAGGATTACTCCATTCATTGTCATTCTTCTCATCATAACAGCTTTAGTGCACACGGCACTTGCACTCTTCTTGTGGTACGACAGCCTCAATTACATCAAAGTGACGGTGGCGTCTATATTCTCATATCTCGATCCACTTTTCGCGATTGTTCTAAGTTTTTTGCTTCTTCACCAGAGCCCAACATTCTTTCAAATTTTTGGAGGAACGCTTATCACAATAGCAGGAATCATGGTCTCTTTGGGAGAAAAGAGGATGTCTTCGTAGGTTTTTTTGGCGATCGATGAAATTCGAGCGTTTAGAATCATCTTGATTCTATTTATCCAACTCATGGTAGAATTATGTTGAGTGTGATTTTAAAATATGAGTGTTGGCAACTTACAACGATTATCATTCACTTCCCACATTAAATAAGTATATCTCAGGAGGGATGAACATGGAGACAATAAATATTTTGAAAAAGAGAAGAAGTATAAGAAAATATTCAAACAAACCTATTTCTAAGGGCATTCTTAAGGACATTGTTGATTGTGGAAGATTGGCGCCGAGTGACAACAATTCTCAACCATGGCACTTTCTTGTGATTACAGAAAAGGAAGAATTAAAATTCATCTCCAACAAAGCCACCTACGGAGAGTTCATAAAGGAGGCGGCTGCATGCGTTATCGTTTTTTGTGAAAAAAACAACAGGCATCATCTTGAAGACGGTGCTGCTGCAACCGAAAACATGATCATTGCAGCGTCATCTTATGGAATAGGTACTTGTTGGGTCGCAGGATACAACAGAATTTACGAAGAAGACTTAAAAGAGCAGTTCAAAGTTCCAAGAAATCTAAAAATGATTTCGATAATATCCATGGGATATCCTGGAGAAGAACCATACAAGCAAAAGAAACCACTAAAAGAAGTGCTTTATTGGGAAACCTTTTGAAAGTGAAGGCTAACATTTTTGCCAGAATATTCGTATCAGTACTTTTTAACATAAAAAATGCCAGAGTATCTTCATTTGTACAAAAGTAATTCCTTAAATGGAAGTGTTGTTTTTAACTTCCTTGGAGTCTTTGACCTTAACGTCATTGCGGGTCGATGCCCACAATGACTGGAAATTGTATCATCGCTTGTAAAGCGAAAGAATTGACGGATTTCCCTCTGCCTCCAATATGCCTAAACAAGTATGAGCATATCCCTTAGTATAGAACGATTCATGGCCTTCAAATGAGGATTTAAAATGAATTCTGTTGTTTTTGAAATAAATGGCATAATATCCATGCCGACAACACCTCCAATTTTGTGGGTTAAACAAAATTTTACATCTGGTGTTGTCGGTTTTTTAACCTTCATCTTGTTTTCAATGACTCCTTTTTTCTTTCAGATTAATATCGTTACTTTCACGCACAGGATGAGTGATTATCAAAAATCGAAAGCTTTTGCCCATGCGGCGAGATTTGTCAATCTCCAGAGGATCCTATGATCGAAAGTTCCATTTAAATTCACATCTAAGACCTTGAGAAATGCGGAATTGGAAATGTATTTCTTGCAAAAATCTTCAAAACCACTTTCAAACCATTCAAGTTGGGGTGTTGGAAAGCCAAGTTTGTCTTTACGCCATAGTATTTTCTCGTTCAGCAACCCTTGAAAAGCCCGACGTGATAAATATTTTGTCCATCCATCATGGATTTTGTAAACGGCTGGAACACTCATTGCATATTCAGCGAGTCTGTGATCTAAGTATGGAAACCTTGATTCTATCGAGAAAGACATAGCATTTCTATCGGCTGTTTTCAAAAGATCGACAAGTTCCTCTCTCATATCTGAGCACGCTCGTGAATTCAGATGAGAAAATTCCGCTTTTGATCGTCCTCCATAGGGAATAAAATCAACTTTGTGGTTGAAGAGCCCATTTGTTATTCTTTTGAAATAAACGCGTTGAGAAAATTCGTTAAACACTCTTGTCATAAGCGTTCTGAAAAACAGATAATTTGATGCGTTTGCTTTTTTGAGATTTCTGAATTCTCTAAAAAACGTGGTGTTGAATAGATTTTCTGTTAACATTATTGGAAGATAAAGAGGGTACCCTCCAGCTATTTCATCCCCACCCTGACCATCTAATGTAACTGTAACTCCATGCTTTCTTGGTAAACCCATAACACTCCATTGGGCGTAAGTTGAAGTGGAATCAAAAGGCTCATCGTGAATGTAAGCGAGTTTTTCTATGTTCTTCATAAGATTTGAGAATTCTGGAATTACTTTTACAGAGTGGATATTTGTATCTTTTACAACCACATCTATCCACTTTGACTCGTCTGCTTTGTAATTACCATAAACGGCAGAAAAAGTGTATTGAGATTCTCCTATGGACGGTATGGCTTGCTTTTTCGTTAACTCGTTGATCATGTAAACGTTGGAAGATGAATCTATTCCCCCACTAAGCGCCGTCCCAACTTTTACATCACTTGTGAGACGTAATTTCACTGCTTCTGTAAAGAGTTCTTTGAATCTCTCTGAATGCTCCTTCTGCCTTTTTTCGTCGTAGGATGGATTTTCGGTGTTTGGCGTTATTTTCCAGTATTCGTAAATTGTGAGTTTACCGCTTTCAACATTGAAAACCAGGTTGTTGGCTGGAAGAAGCCTTTTTACGCCCTCAAACATCCCTTCTTCAAAAAAATTTTGCATCCCCCATGCTAAGTATCGCTTGGCGTCTGTAATGTTAACTTGCTTTGGAACATGCGAAAACTTCAAAAGAGCTTTTTGTTCAGAAGCAAATGCAAAATATTTTCCTGAGTGAAAGTAGACAAATGGTTTTATTCCCAATCTGTCTCTTGACGCAAAAACAATTCGATGTATTGGATCCCAAATGGCAAAAGCCCACATGCCATTAAAATGTTCAACGCACTTTTCACCCCACTGAATGTATGCACTAATCACAACTTCTGTGTCTCCAGAAGAGGAAAAAGTGCGTCCCAACGATTCGAGTTCACGTCTTACTTTTTTGTAGTTGTATATCTCACCGTTGAAAGTTAAAAGATACCCATTTTTCTCCATCGGCTGGTGGGAGTTTGGTGAAAGATCTATTATGCTCAGACGTCTATGGCCGAATGACGCTCGAAACTTTCCTTCCAAAACTGGAAAGCTTAACTCCTCGATAGTATCATTTCCTCTAAATTGTTTAAGATCCGGAATTGAACAAAATCCTTCATCATCCGGTCCACGATGGGAAAGTGTTTTGGAAACTTCAAATAATTCTTGTGAATTCGTTTCTCCTATAACTCCGAATATTCCGCACATTCTGCATCACCTGCTTAATTAGGTTGGAAAGTCAATTCCCACATCTGTACCGCTTTTGGGAGAAGATTTGATATTTACGTTCATGTTGTGAAGTAAGGCTATTCTTTTTACCAGGTTGAGTCCTAATCCAAACCCAGGAATGTCTGTTCTTTCTCTGAAAAATTCTTTGAAAACATTCTTGAGTGTCTTGTCATCCATTCCAAGACCTTCATCTGAAATCATAAGACATTCAGTATTCAAAAGTAATCTTACTTTCCCAGAAGTATATTTGCACGCATTTTCAACGACATTTTTTATCATTTCTTTAAGAAGCACTTGATCGCCCTTGACGATGACATCCACTCGTGATTTAATCTCTATTCTGTTTGGATATCTTCTCACAAGCTCTTCAACCAATTCCACGATTGTTTCGGACAGATCAACAGATGTGAATTTTCTTACAACATCTTCCCTCACATGAGTAAGCGTAAGCAGAGTGTCAATGAGTTTTGACATTTCATCCGTTTTCACAATGATTTTTTCAAGTGCGCTTCGCGATTTATTCCCGGATTTTTTCAACAAAGCAAGCTGAGCGTCACTTTTTATTACCGAAATAGGCGTTCTGAGTTCGTGCGCAGCCGTAGAAGAAAAGAGTTCTATTCTTTTGACACCATCCTCTATTCTGCTCAAAGCAGCATTTATAGATGTTTCAAGAGTTTCGATCTCACTTCCAAATTTTGGAACTTTTATGCGAAAGAATAAGTTTTCAGCCTTAACATTTTTTATCTGTGATGCCATCATTTCAATTGGCTTTAAAGCTTTGCTTATGATCACGTATCCAACTAGTATAGTGGTAGTGAAGACGGTGGTCAAACCAACCCAAACCCAGATTGTTGCATTTGAAACTGTGGCATTAAATTCCTCCATAGATCTGATGGCTACAAGATAATACTCATTCTTGTTCTTCTGAAACGGCATTACTAAAATTCTCTTTGGATTGGATTGTTGAACATTTTCAGGTGATAAAACACGAGTTTTTTCCATGGTAAATGTGTTTGGAGAGCCAGAAAGGAATCTTTCAAGCGCTAATTTGGCGATTCGTGAGTCGTTATCTTCTTCAGATGTAAAAGAAATTATTTGATTTTTCTCTTTATCAAATAGATAATAAGAAATATTAGAGGCACCTACATTATTTAGGAACGATTGAAACGATATGCTCTTGAAACTCGTAGAGTTGAGATAACGAACCACTTTATTTGCTGAGGCTTTTAAATAAAAATCAAAGGTTTTATAAGAGTCACTAACCTGGAAGCGGTACACCACCCATCCGGTAATCATGAAGGATATCACCAGCATAGTTGTAAACCACAGCATTATTTTGAATTTTATCGTTTTCACGAATTATCTCTCACTCTGTATCCAACTCCTCGAACCGTTTCTATAAAATCTTCAACACCATATTTTTTTAACTTATCCCTTATGTACTTTATGTACACATCCACAACATTACTGTATATTTCAAAACCGGTTTCCCAAACGTGCTCTATGATCTTTTGCCTGTCTAAAACGATGCCCGCATTGCGAACAAGATATTCAAGAATGTCGAATTCTTTTTTGCTCATTTTAACAGGCTTCTCTTTAACGCTTACAACTCTTTTAGCGAGATCTAAATTCACATCTCCAAGAACCACTGAATTCAATTTCTTTGTTGAATTTCTGCGAATAAGAACTCGAATTCTCGCAAACAGTTCGCCGAGATCGAAAGGTTTTACGAGATAATCATCCGCTCCCCCATCTAAACCTTTTATTCGATCGGATATAGAGTCACGAGCGGTTAACATTAAAATTGGTATGTTAATACCTTCTTTTCTCAGATTCGTACAAACATCCCATCCACTCATTTTGGGAAGCATAATATCGAGCAAGATCACATCATATTCACTTGAAAAAGCAAGTTCAAGTGCGCGATCTCCATCATGAGCAGTATCCACCACAAATCCTTCATGCTCAAAAACTTCTCTTAAATTTTCACTTAACTCCAGGTTGTCTTCCACAACAAGTATTTTCATCACTTAAATTGTATCATCAATTTTGGAATTCTAATTTGTTTTTAATTTTTTAGTTCTATATTATCATCGAATTCCAAAAGAAGGAGGTAATGAACATGAAGAAATGGATTATTTTACTAACCATCGTAGCGGCTTTGAGCATAAGTCTAACAGCCATTGCTGCAACCGGCGTGGCATCCAACAACAAAGCAACCCTAACTTCTCCACCTTCACAGAGCACAACTTTGAAAGTCGCATCTCAGTCGCATCCAGTCCAACTCTCTTCAACAAGTACGGTTGAACCTGATAATGAAGCAAAATCAACTGTGGACAACGACAATATTCAACAACAAGTGGGTCCAAATGTAGAACAAAAAGGAGGACCAAACAACGGTCCTGATACTCCAAACAGTACTCCCGATACCAATGAAACTTCCTCAGCAGAAGATTAAAAATTCTAATCTTCTATCCCCTAAAGCCACCCACTTTGTGGGTAGCTTTTCTTGGACACCTTAACGCCGTTTAACTTTTATATGGATACTTCAAATCCAACTGAATTTCACCAAACTTCTTTTCATATTCTCTTATGAAGTGTTTTCCCTTTGTGCTTAAAATGTAATAAGTATGGTTTCTATGTTTGACGTACTTGTGCTTTCCGTTTTTTAATTTTGTGTGGTAATTTATTATGCTTCCGCTAACTTTTTCTAAAAAACCAAGTTCAAGTAATTTTTTATGAATTTTCATAGCATCACTCAAGCTCAACCCAAAACGATGCGAAATCAACTTTGAATAATCAGCACCGGCTATTTTATGATATTTTAGAATTTTTATCTCCAAATCTTTGAGCTCTTCTTTTCTAATTTTCATTGGCACCACCATACTCAAAGTTCTTTACGTTTAATTTTCTTTGCTTCAATTGGATTATATTTACCCATGGTATATACGCGTATCTTATGGCTTAGTGGAAATTCCTTCTTTAAGAGTTTTCTGAAAAGTCTTCTAATTTCATCAAATTTTACATGAAATTTGTCCTGATAAAAGCCATTTTCAATAACAAAAAAATTATCCTGCCCTTTTCGTATCACAAAAATACTCCGATTTCGTTTGTAACTTCTGATATCCAGATAATGCCCTTTTGGCAGTTTTTCAATTCTCTCCATCAACACTTTTAAAAAAGTTTCCTTATTGATCATAATTCGTTATAGTGCGTTTGAAGCTCTTAAAAATATGTAAACCGCTACAGCGATAATGAAGTAAGAGAATCCTTTCGTCAGCATTTCGGATTTAACTTTGACCGCGATTAAGCTTCCTATCAGCATTCCAGCAATTGTTCCTACTAAAATCCAAACAATCGGCCCTGTACTTATTGTTCCAATTCCAAGAAATCTTGCTGCTATACCCCAAAGTGAGTTCAATGCTATGATCATAAGACTAGTCGCAATGGCATGTTTTGTTGGGAACTTAAGAGCAACGACCAAAACCGGAACGATCAAAAATCCTCCTCCGACACCAAAAAAGCCTGTAAGAAAACCGACTGATAGACCTGCACCTACTAAATAGTACCACTTCCTCATTTCGTTTTTTAGACTTGGTGTTTTGGTGTTTCCAGCTTCTGAGGTCTTCGAACGTTTTAGCATTAAAAAACCTATTAAAATCATCGTGGCAGCAAAAAGGTAAAGTATGATTCTCGGGACTACCAAAACATTTAAGTAAGATCCTATGAATGCCGACACGATCCCTGACATTGCAAAAACGAGCGCAATTCTCCAGTGAACTAGTTTGTCTTTAATATATCCCAAAACTCCTACTGCTGAACTAGCACCAACTATAACAAGACTTGCTCCGGTTGCATTATGAACATTCATGCCTATAAGATAAACAAGAATTGGGACCATGATTATAGAGCCCCCGGCCCCTGTTAATCCTAAAGCTATTCCTGTACCAAGTCCGTAAAGAAATTCGAGTAAGAACATTTTTGCCACTCCTTCTTAAACTGAGAATCTTGGTAACATCAAAACCTCTTCAAGAAATCTTTTTCTTGACTTTCAATGCTAAAAACTTTCAAGCACTTCGCTTTTAGTTTATTTTATTGTATTTTTCCATCAAATAAACACGAACCTTGTGGCTTCTTGGAAATTCTTTTTTTATAAGTTTTTTGAGAAGCCTCTTCAATTTGTCAGGAGAAATTGTAAATTCTTCCTTACAAAATCCGTTTTCAACGACCAAAAATTTCTCTTCGTTTTTCTTTATCACTAATATATATCGATCTCTCTTATAATTTCTAAGATCCAAATAATTACCTTTAGAAAGACTCTTAACTTTTTCTAACACAATTTTTAAAAGTGTCTCTTTGTTTAACATTAAAATGTTAGTGGTAAATACTCATCATTTATCTTCTTTATAATTTCTTGACCTATTGGGACTAAAGAAAAACCTATTTTTTCTAAAATACTGCTCACATTATAAGCTTTTGAAACGTTTATACATGCTAATGGAGAAATTCCAACTTTTATAGTATCCGCGAGCATTTTTTGAAGGTCTTCGTCATTTGAGATTGTTTTTTCACTTGGACCAAAGAAAAACAACTTTATGTCTTCAACGGA
This sequence comes from Mesoaciditoga sp., assembly GCA_015491995.1. GTDB lineage: Bacteria > Thermotogota > Thermotogae > Mesoaciditogales > Mesoaciditogaceae > WGFY01. The sequence goes on along the minus strand of WGFY01000053.1, from coordinate 10,928 downwards.
TTGAGATTTTTTTGTGTTAAGAACAAAACCAAATGTGAACTTGATCATGTCTCTATCACCTGATGATGCTATTATTAAAATTTTCTTAGCCACGTTTATCATCTCCTCACATAATGAAAGGTTTCAATTTCCCCTTTGCTTCCTCAATATGCTTACGCTGCGACTCATATCCTTCTCTTTCCATAAGCGCGTATGTGTTGAGCTTCCCAAGTTCCACTCCTGGCTGATTGAACGTGTTGATACCGTAAAGATATCCCATAGCTGTTACAAGTGATTCGTAATAACCGAAAAACCTTCCCACTTCAAATGCGTTGATCTCGTCAAAAGTTACGGTTAGATTCGGCCTTCCTCTTTCTAAAAGCGCAAGCGCAGTCGCTTCTTGTTCACTGTTTATCAAATTCGACATATTGACTTCTCCAAGATAAGAGAGCTCTTTTCGCTCTTCGTGAACCTTCGGTATCTCGATTTCCTCTCTGAACTTGTTTACTCTAAGAAAGGTTATTACTTTGTCATTCGGCCCTTCCATATACAACTGAACTTGGGAGTGTTGGTCTATGGTACCTAAAGCTTTAACAGGTGTTTGACCTGCATTTATCACTTCTCCTGTCAATGTCCTCTCTTTACCAAGTGATTCAGCCCAAAGCTGACAATACCAATCGGCAAGCTTGTAAAGTGCATTCGAGTAAGACATCATAACAGATATCCTTTTACCAGCCTTTGAATAAAGATAGTGAATTGCTGCATTGAAAAGCACTGGGTTTTTGAGTGTGTCATCTTGAGAAAGAAAAGACGATATTGACTCTTTAGCACCATCAACCAAAGATTCAACATCTATACCTGTGATAGCTGAACTTAAGAGACCAACAGGAGTTAGCACGCTGAACCTTCCACCTACATTCGAAGGTATTTCAAGGCTCGGAATTTCTTCATCTATAGAAATTTTGCGTAAGACTCCTTCATTGAGATCGGTAGTAAAAATAATATGAGATTTCGGGTCAATTCCACGCGATTCGAGAAGCCCCCTTACAACCATATAATTGGCCATGGTTTCTGCGGTTGAACCAGATTTGCTTATGATATTGAATACACTTTCAGATGGCTTAAGCGCTTTCAATATAGAAGTGATATGTTCTGGATCAACATTATCCATGACAAAAAAGCGTGGATGTTGATTACGCTCTTCGCGATCTAACGAGTTCCACTCAGGAGAAAGAATGGCACCTTGAATGGCTTGAATTCCAAGTGCGGATCCTCCTATGCCTACAACAACAAAATTCTGAAACTTCCTATATTTTTCTGCTAATTCAACCACTTTGCCAATCTCAGAGGAGCAATTTAAAATTTCCACGAATCCTGGTGGACTTTGCCGAAAAGATTCCAAAAAATCATAGAGTTTCCCAGTTATAGATTTTATATTCTCAACAGATACGCCATTTTCTACATTACTTCCAACAGCATTTGTAAAGTCAAATTTCAATTTTCTCAATCCTCCTTAGTCACTACTTTCGGAGATATCTTTTTAAATCTTCAAGCGCTTTAATCATATCTTGCTTCTTGATCTTGAACGCATTTTTGTTCATTTGTGTACTTTTCAAAAGTTCCCATATCACATTGACTTTGGATTTAACAGTTGAAAAATATGCTACTTTGGCTTTGTGAATATTCATAGTATGCAGATGATTCTGCAAAATTCTTAAAACCTCCAGGATGTTCTCATCTTTGAACATCTGGAGGGACTTTGAAGAATATATTTTGTCAAAAAGGGAATCTATTTTTGCTATAGTATTTTCTTTCGGTTTCATAATTTACGTTTTACTAATTTATTGAAGCTCCTTCGGCAGATCCTGACGTTTCGGTATATTCTGCCTATTAAGAAGATCTTCAACCAAATTTGGGAATTCTTGTGCCGGGAGCCCTACTCCCATTTCCGCTGGATCCTTAAACGCGTGAGCTCGTGCACCTCCACAAAGTGTTGATATGTTCATCCTTCTGTTCAGAATGGGCGATACCGTCATTTCTGCACAAAGGCCACATGTTCCGAGAAGATCTGTTTGAATTCTACCACCGTTTCTCATCACGTAAGGCCCTTCTAACGATAAGATTTGGGCAGGCAAGCCAAATATTAAAATTATATGAGGATCAACAGGTGCCTTTGAGAGCTTGAAAACTACTACGGATGAAACAGATCCAGGTTCAAGGTGAGAAATCTTATCACGCGTTACCATCGATGCTTCAATCGAGTAAAATCTTCTTAAGAGGAAATCTCTTTCTCCGTTTTTTATTGCATCTGGCAAATCGTAAAGTCCAAGATTTGCAGCTCCGGCCGAGCACAAAAAGTCTTCCGCTTCCAAACGCAAAGCATTAGGAAAATTCGACAATCCAGAGTAATTAGTTGATCCTCTCACAGTTTCGATTGCCTGACAATATGTAAGCTTTCCAGATGGTCTTGAAATGGATTCAAAAAATTTCTCATATCTTTCTGAGTGAACACTTGGAACTAAGTATACTCCAACAGGTTCGTACTTTAATTCAAGTTTCTCAACTAATTTACCACTCAAATCTTTCCAATCGTGCTTAACGGACATTAATTGTTTTTTCAAAAGTGGACCTGCCATTTTCAATCACCTCTTTACTGTTTTCCCTCTATGTATATGGCATTTTTGCCACATATTTCAAGGCATGAAAGACATAATATGCACTTTTCTGAAGCAATAACTATCGATTTGTATTCGCGATTTGGATCTGTTTCTCCAGGTCTTTTTTCAAGCTCATAAACATCTTCTGGACAAACTTCCACACATTTTCTGCAACCAACACATTCATCTTCATCTATTTTAATGTTGGCACCAGCTTGAAAAGTCACTGTACTCATTTTGCTTTCCTCCTTTTACAAAATATTTCTTGCGGCTTTGGATATGCCTTCAAATAATATTGGATGTTGATCGGAAAATTCCGAGATATCTTTAACATTTAAACCTTTTGCAACCGCTATTCCGAGCTCTCATATTAAATTGTCTGCATTTATGCTAACAATCCATGTACCAACAAGTTGCATCATTTTGATATCAAAAAATTCACGGATTTCGCCTTCCATTTCATCAAATATTTGCGCACGAGCGTCGATTTTTCCATCTTTTTCGATGTCCTGTAAATATCAGATGCTTCTCTTAATGCTTTCGAGGGTACGCCTCCTTCATATTGATAAAAGAAATTCAACAGTTTCTTCTTTCAAGGTCTTGGAAATTATCGGATCTGCCAACATATTTTGAGCATGAGAACTTCCTTCAAATACTTTTTCTTCCGTTGGAAAAGGAAGATGTGATGCGACAACCTCAGATGAATCAAATGCAAAATCACCTTTGGTGTAAAAAACAGCCGCTTTTTTCGTTTTGGACTTAAGTGTTGAAAAATTACGGGGAAAACCAGCTGGTGACAAAAGTTCCACTCCATCGATTGCTCTATCATAAATCTCAAGAGCTCTTAGCGCTGCTGTGCCTCCCATGCTTGCCCCTATTAGGGATATTTTTTCGGCATGTTTTGACGCATACCTAATGGCACCAATGACATCCAATTCATAACGATGATCTCTGGCTTCAGAGCTTCCATAACCTCTAAAGTTAAAAGTCATGACTGTGAAGCCGCTTTCCTGAAGGTATGTAGCAAAATCATGCCAACTGTTCATATCAAATGCTTTTCCGTGGGCAAGAATAACCCAATGTTTTCCCCCTTCAAATACACCTCCTTCGATTTTCAATCCATCCTCACTTTCAAAAAATATGCTTTTCAAAATAGAGCCTCCTTTCTTTAGTGGATTCCAAACTTTCAAACCACAGAAATAAAACCAATTGTTCTCAAGAACATATAAACCGCTATTGAGAGAATGAAGAATGCGAATGCCTTTCTTAACGATTTGTTGTTCATGTGTATTGCGATGATTCTTCCTACTGTTATTCCAATTGCCGTACCGATCAAAATCCATAGAACAGGGCTGAATTATATGGTAACATTTGTGAAAACCCTTGCCAAAATGCCCCACAAACAATTGAAAGTTATTATTGAAAGACTCGTTGCAATGGCGTGTTTCATGGGCAACCCTAAAATAAGTGCTAAGGAAGAAACCACTAAAAATCCTCCTCCAACACCTAAAAAACCTGTCATGAAACCTACCACGGACGCTGTTATGATCAGAAGGGACCATTTTTTTATTTTGCTGTAGTCAGAGATCTTTGAGTGATCATCATCATTTTTCTTAGAACGTTTTAGCATCATAACACCTATAAGTACCATCGTTGCCGCGAAAGTGTACAAAAGAGCTTTTCTCGGCATAAGCATGTTAAAATGTGATCCTAAAAAGTTCGTGAGGATACCAAAAATAACGAAAATAAGAGTTACACGCCATTCAACAAATCTCTCACGTAAATACTCAATCACGCCCATTAATGCCGTTGATCCCACAATCACCAATCCAGTTCCTATGGCAGAATGAATATTCATTCCGACAAGATACACAAGCACAGGTATGGTCACTATCGATCCTCCGTCACCCATTAGCCCTAACACAAGGCCAATTGGTGTACCATAAAGAACATTTAAAAATCCCATAAACTCGCTTCCTTTTAAGGTTTTATATATCTGTATCCTTCTTCTTCTCGCTTTGCTATCTCAACCACACCAGAAGGAACTATTTCAACAAAATACGGCAACATGTTTTCAGAAATACCATTGGTTCTGAGAGATTTTTTGCACGCCACAAATCTAACTTTTCCCCGTAATTTCTCAATCTTTCTTTGTTCATTTATATTAATATAAGCGTTTATAGCATCGCCGTTTGCAACCACTTCAATAAAAATCATATTTCCATCAGCAATTTCATCAACGAAATTTTGAACATTTTTCAATGCCAAATTCCACATTACTTCCTCGTCCACATGAAATAACACTTTAAGCATTAAACTCTCCCCCTGTGTAAAACTAATGATGGAACTTGAGAACAAGATAACATCATTCTATTAATGTGTCAAATACATATATTTTATGGGATTATAAGTTGCACTTATGATATTCAAAGTGAGATTAATTTGTGTTGACATGTGAATATACATGTGTTAAAATTTGCTTGGAGGTGATAAGATTGGAATACACGATCGATGAATTTGTGGAGAAATTCGTGCCTTATAAAATTCAAAGAACCATTTTGTTAACCGGTGGTCTTGCATGGGGAACTGTAGCGGCTGGTGTTATGGTAATAGGTTTCACTTTGCCTTCAATAGTTAAGACATACTCTTTAAGTATGTACATGGGCTCTTGGATCGCTTCTTCGACATTTATAGGAATGCTTGTAGGTGCATTTTTATCCGGTTACATGGCCGATGTTTGGGGAAGAAAGAAAATAGCCATCTTCACGCTATTACTTACGGTAATTTTCACTTCACTCACAGCAATCGATGTGAATTACTCAACGCTCATACTTTTTAGAATACTTGCTGGTTTCGGTATGGGAGGACTTTTACCCGTTGTAAATGCAATAGTTGCTGAATTCACGTCTTCAAAAAAACGTGGAAAATATCTTGTTCTCCTTGAATCGAGTTGGGCATTTGGTTCGATAGCAATAGGCATAATGGCAGTTACAGCAGGGAATTTAGATTGGCATATTGATTATTTTTCTTTTCTTCTCACTTTACTGTTTCTCATTCCACTTTCCACTATTCCAGAAACGCCTCGTTATATGGTGCAAAAGAAAAAGTTTCGTTCCCTTCAAAAATTTTTTCGTAGGTTTTCTGTTGAAATTCCGAGTGACATCACGTTCCGTGTTGATAAAAGCAAACATATTCCTTTTTTGGGTCTTTTTGAAAGTCAATATATTTCAACCACCTTTATGATTTGGTTTTTGTGGTTTTCACTTTCCTTTTCATATTATGGCTTTTTCATATGGATGCCGAAAATGATAAACAAGATGGCCGGAACATCCCTAACTTCTTCCTTTTTCTTTTTGTTCGTTATGATGATCGCACAACTTCCGGGTTATTTTACAGGAGCTTATCTTGTAGAAAAATTAGGAAGAAAGAAGACGTTGTTCTACTCTTTGATCGGTACCGCGATATTTTCCATACTTTTTGCGTTTTCAAGAAGTAATATTTGGCTTTTGATATATGGAATTACCATGACGTTTTTCTGTATGAGTGCTTGGGGGAGTCTTTACGCTTACACACCTGAGCTTTATCCAACAAGATTTCGTGGAAGTGCAAACGGCTCATCTGGAGCGATGGCAAGAATTGCTGGAATGTTAGCACCTTTTTATATTGCACAAATGATGGAAATTGGTTTGACTTCTACCGCAATTTCAGGGTTTGGTATAATGTTGTTGATCAGTGCGCTTTGGATGTTTTTCGTTGGACATGAGACTTCTGGTACTCAAATAGGTTGAAGGAGATTGTAAAAAGCCAAGGTGTTTTTGATCCACTTCTTCACTAATTAAATTCGTTGTTCTCAAAACAGGCAAGATAGCATTCACGTTATGAACATTTTTGTGGATTATTTTGTTCAAATCAAATTCACTTAATGAGTTTATCTTTTTTCAATCTTTATAGGCTTTTCGAACGATTCGCTTTACATATTTATTGCTTTTTTAATCTTCACGCACAACGTGAATACTTAACTTATTTTAAAACCCAAGTTTTTTTGTTTTGCAAGTGGTCATGTAATTTTTTACGAGATATAGTCGGATCAAGTCCGGAATAACGTTAAGATCAAGAAGTCCATTAAAAGCATTAAAATTTGAGTGATTTGACAAACTCTTTAAAGCTATTTTCTAAATTCGAGAGTGTTTTTTCTTTTTTCCAGATCATAAAAAAATCCCTTTCGATTTCAACACCATCTATGATTTTTGAAACTATGCGCCCACATTTTTCATCAGCAGAAACAGCAAATTTGCTAAGTATCGATACACCTAAACCTTTAGCTACGAATTCTTTAATTGCCTCATTGCTTGAAGCTGTCACCACAACATTCAGAGGAACACATTTATATTTTGAAAGGACGCTCTCAATTATTCCCCTGGTACCGGATCCTTTTTCCCTCGATATGAATGGAAGTACTTTCAGTTCTTCAATTGTTACTTTTGATCTTTTTGAAATCTTACTATTTGGTGAGCATACAACTTTCAATTCATCTTTACAGATTGTCCCGATATTCAACGATTTGTGGTATACAGGCGCTTCCGCAAAACCTATGAGAATCTCTTCTCTCAAAACTTTTTCAACAATTTCAGAAGTATTTTGAATTCTCACAGAAAAGTAGACATCGTTCTCAGTTTCTTTATATCTTTTAATCAGAGAAGGAAGAAGATAGTTTCCAATGGTTTTACTCGCACCTATGCTAATCAGCTTGTTAGCTGGTATGTTCTCAGCTCCGATTTTTTCAATGGTTTCTTCAAAGATTCGGTAAAGCGTTTCTAACTCCTTGTAAATTTCGAATCCATCGTTAGTGAGATATAACTTAGTATTAACTCTTTCAAAGAGTTTGGTGTTCAGTTTTTCCTCAATTGCTTTAATATGCTGAGAAACGGCAGGCTGACTTATGAACAGATTTTTAGATGCTCCAGTAATACTTCCCGCTTTCACTACTTCAAGGAAAACTTTAATTTCATTTATGTTAATCATTTTACCTTCTCACGTCACAACAGATACAATTCACACGCTTTTATCTTTTGATAAATCTACAAGCGTACTGCCAATCATAATCACTGGAATAAGAAGTCCAGCATCACTAATTCTTATCAAGACACTGGTTCTTCCCATCGTTGAATTTGATCTTTGTACTTATGGGATACATCCCAAGGACTCTCATAAATACATTCAAAACTTATGGAACGTAGTCTTTACCCTTTAAAGTAATACCTGTCTCGTCGTATTTCTCGTGGTGTTCAAGAACAGTATCCATGATTTCCACATTCTCTATTATTCCACAAAATGAAAGAATTTTGTACTCAATCGTTGTGTGAAGGGTTAAATCTTATTTATGAATTTTTTATCACAGATCAAACAGATACACAAAATTCGGTAAAGACCCACTTATCCAGAGATAATAGAGTTCTTCACGTCTAATCCTGTTTTGACTCATCACGTTGGTATCAAAATCATATCCGTTTTTTCTTTGGCTATTTTGAGCAGTTTCGTTCATCATTACTTTGACTATGACCTCTTTTTGAAGCTTTGCAAGGATGCTTTAAATAAGCTAAATATAGATACTTCTAATCTCTTTGTAAATTCTTATCCTGTCTTTTCCAATTTTGCTTTGAACAATCTTAAGAACTTTTCAAAACCAAAACCTCCTCGTGACCACGATGCTTCCTGGGGCATGAAAGCAAAATCTAACGATGGCAAATCAGATTTTATTTATTTCTTTGGATAAAAAAACTCTTAATGTGCGTCAAGTTTAAGAATTTAATCAGAGAGTAAAACAGCTTGCTCAATGAACGTTTTTTATACCCTCTCGAAGCCCTGCCATAACCTATGAGCTCTCCATCTGGAGGTTCATAAAACAACGAGGTTGTTAAGAAAGCGAAGCACTCATGGATGAGTGTCTGAGCGTGCCTCGTTTTTTGAATCGTAAGATGGTTAAAAGAGTGAATCAGTTCTGGTTAGGCTTCGAAAAAATTCCCTTGCCGCTTGTGAAGCGGTAAAAATCTTTTTCAAAGATTGTCTTTTCACACTGGTTCAAATCGTTGCTTTCATGCACGTTAGGAATAAAAAAACATATATTTTCTACTGGCCCTGCACTTCTTCATTCGATTATCACTCCTGCCAATGCCTCTGACAAAGTATTTCATTCCTTTGCTCTAAGTCGTTAAATCTCAATGGAATTTCTTCTTCTAACATTTGCGCGGATAAGGGATACGATTCAAATGAGGATAGAGAACCTTTTCTAAATCATAGAAACGAACATATTGGATAAAGTCACAAGTTTATGGCATTGACTATGTGAATGTTCGTTCTGCTATGATAGACCTATTCATGTTAGACAACATCATTCTTGCTCAGAGAATAGGCCATTCTGAATTGATTGGCTCTCCAGGAAAGTTTAAACGAGTATCCTGAACATAGGGACAAAGTCAAACAATTCAACATTTCTTCTTGATTCTCTCGTTGAGAGAAACTCATCTCATGGAGGTTTTTTTCTTCATTCGCCTCAGAATGCACTTTTCAAATTTTGCTTCTTATTTCTCTTTCCTGTCTGTCATGTGAACTTGTGAAATAACTTTTACCCTTCATTTTGAAAGACTCTATTTTTCTGGTTTTACCACGGTTGTTTTCTTTGTTTTTTGAGATCCAAAGTAACGTTTTATCGGCTTTTCTAAATGAATATAGGCTATAAGAATCATAAGTTGAAATAAAGGTATTACCGCGGCTGGTATAGCAACAAGAGGATTAAATGCCATAGTTGCAATTGCAATCGCTGTACCATTATTCTTGCTAGAACTTAGATATACTATTCCCATGTGATCCTTGTAAGAAAGATGAAATTTTTTGTCAAGAAATGTTATAAGTGGCAAAATTAATATCAAATATGCTAAAGTCAAAAGTGATAATGTAACAAGCACATCCCATTTTTTAAGAAGAACATCTCCTTTCATAAAGAAAATCATTCCGACTATCGCAAGTAACGACAAAAGTGTTATCAAAGCAAGTAAAGGTTGAATTTTTTTCAAAGCCACTTTACCCTTTACTTTTATTATTGAAAATCTTGTTAAATATCCTAAAATCATGGGGAGTACTATAACTATTAAGATCGATTTCATGATCGCGTTCATTGGAATTGGTACATTGCTGCTTCGCATAACAAAAGTAAGATATAAAGGCATCAACACAGGTATCAAAATGAAATTGATCGCTTGAGCAACCGTGGCTGTTTCAACACTTCCACCAGAAAGACCCGTGTAACCCACACTCGATGAGCCACATGGTATAAGCATAACTAACATAAATCCTAAAGAAAGCATCGCATTATGAATAAAAAGAAAAGCAAAAAGAAAAGCGATTGCAGGACTTAAAGCGTAATTGTAAACTAAGCTCAACAAAACTGGCTTAGGATCCTTAAATATCCTTGGAATTTCACCGAGATCGAGGTTTACCATCATCGGGTATATCATCATAAAAACTATGATGGTAATGAGAGTGCTAAACGTAGATCTATTTGAAAATGCCAAATGATGAAATTCTACACCTAAGATCCAACCACCACCAAGTACAGCTAAAGAATAAAATATGAGATATTTTTTTAAGTTACCTGAAACTGCAGCTATTTTTTTCATCCTCAGTACCTCCTAACAATTGATGATTTTAATCATATGTTCAAAACAAATTTTACCATTGCCTTTGTAAAGATGCAAACATGAATGATTAAATAAAGAAGTTGAAAATGTTAAAAACTCCTAATGTGCGTGAAAGTAACGATATTAATCTGAAAGAAAAAAAGAGTCATTGAAAACAAGTGGATACGTGCTGTTAGATAAAGCATACGATTCGAATGAGATATGTCATCTTATCCTTAATCGTACATCTGCCATTCCTGTCATAGACATTAATCCTAGAACGGATTCTTCTAAATCAAATGTCAAAGATAAAAACACTCGTTGGTTTACGTTCCATATTGCCATTGTAAAGAGGCTGTTGGATTAAAGCTGTTAACTCATAATCTTGTGGCCTTATCCAATATCTCCAAAGGCCTTGCTAAAAATAAAAAGTTGGTGGTCGCTTTATGAGTTTTAAATTTTCGAACAGACTGTATATATACTAAACCCAATTCAAAAAAGTTATATTGTGGTAAGATATAAACATGGAGAAAAAATTATCGGATGAAGAAATAAGAGAGTTCATGGCTCTTCACAGGAAAACAAAAGATAAGAAAACAGCTGTTAGGATTAACAGTGT
>WGFY01000052.1 GCA_015491995.1 Mesoaciditoga sp. | reverse complement strand
ATTCTCTTTAATGAATTTTGCCGGTGCACCTATCGATATAGTGCTCACAAAACAAGTGAAAAATGTGTACCATCTTGGTGCCATGGAATTCGGATATATCGGTAGTTTATTCGCTGCTGGCATGATAATCGGTGGTTTTTCTTTGTCGTTACTTCCAGAATTAAAAAAGAAGCACAACGCCATCGCATTCTCATCCATTGTATCCGGCCTGCTTCTTTCAATATTGGGAATGGTCCCATATCTTTCTCTTTTAATCATAGCTTTTGTGGTAGGGATATGTATGTCGATAACCAACGTGTTGGGCTCGGTAGTTGAACAACGTATCATTCCAAATGAAAAACGCGGAAGGGTATTTGGAGTTCTTTCCACGTTAACAACTGCTTTGATGCCGATATCTTACGTTTTGATAGGTTCTGCCTCGTCTGTGTTGCCCAACACCGTTATATTTCTGTCTCTTAGCTCAATGGTGATCGTTTTAGCATTTCTTTTGTATGCTGTGCCTAAAATAAAAGAAATTTAGTCATCGCTGTTCTTAAATATTTCAAGAAATTCAGCTGGCTTGACGATTCTCAGGCCTATTTTTGAGCATTCTTTAACCACTCTCTCACAGGTTAAGTCTTTGTCGCCGGTTATCAAAATTTCAGCGTTGTTTTCTATCGCCGCCGAGATGTAGTGATTGTCCGCTTCATGATCGGAAATGCTGACTATCTTTTTTACTTCAACGACTTCGATCAATTTGGCTTTTTCAAGCTCTGCGATCATTACCACGAATTCGTCAGGATTTATCTTCACTTTCTTTTTCTTGGCTTGTTTTGCAAAAGAGTAAATGTCATTCACGAATTGTTGAGGCACTATGGTTTCAAAATCGTTGAGGGTTTTTATCATGGCAGTGTACGGTTTACTTCCTTTTTTCATAAAAGCGGATATAAAAACATTGGCATCAAGCACGACCTTCAATTTTTCTTTCCCCGCACTTTCAGGTACATCTTCTCTATTTCTTCATCACTTACACTTGCCTCTTTGAGAGCATCCTTAGTTTTTTGGGTAAGGAGATCCAATTTTTCTATTGGGCTTAGAGGCACAACTCTTGCCGTGGGTACGCCATCTTTTGTGACTATGATCTCACTTTCTCCCAAAATCTTTGACATTTTGCTTCTGAATTCTCTCACGCTCATGATCTTAGCCTTCACATTGATCACCTCTGTTACTCATTATAACACATAGTAACACATAAAGACTCCACTCCTTAATCATTTGAATCTTTTCAGCACATTTACGAGCTTTCCCCTTTCTTCTTCATCATCCAAAGCCCAATAACTAAGAGAAGCTGGCCTTTTTTTGAGATGAAAAGATTGAATCAAATCCTTCATCTCATCTGGAACATTCACCCTCATTCCCCATCTTATGTCATATCGTACGTAATCCCTTGCAAATCTGTCGATGATTTTCTTTTCCTCTTCATCCATGGCAATGTATTTTTGTATGAATCTTTCTCTTATCCTTTTCGGCATTCTTTCAAGATAAGCCTTTGCCAAATCTTTTCTCGCCTGGATGAATGGATCCAACGTTTGTCGTTCGTTTATCATGGCGTCTATTCCATCTTGAAGCCCCTCTTTTTTCTTCGCCATCTCACAGATGAATCCCTCTGGAAGTTTGGACAGTTCTATCTCTTTGAACAATTCAGGATTCTTTGTGATTATCTTCCTTATCGTCTCTCCTCGTATGTTTTTAACTTTCAAATGGAGAATGTTGTAAACCTGTTTTCTCGATATGATCTCATCCAGTGCATATACTTTATTCATTTTCCTTAAAAACCTTTTTGTTTTTCCATCAAGAGTATAAATGGAGTTTCTTATAATATTGTCTGCACATTTCCTTGTTCCCCTATATCTCTTCTTAATATTTTCTGGAGCTTTCTCATACAGCTGAACAAAATCTCTTGAAATTTCTGCAAGTGCCCCATCTGAAACTTTATTCATAACTTCTAATACTGTGTCGAAGACATATAAGATGTTCGCCCCTTCAAAGTACAATCCAGCGTTGTAAAGCGCGTCTTTTCCATACTTCAACGCTTGATCAACATCGTAGTTTCTTTCATACCAACTCAATGCGTTTAAAGCACTTACAATTCCGGGTGGGTGATGTATCTTTCTCGCAATTTCCAACGCATCCTTGAAATTATCCAATCCTTTTTTATCACCAGCTCTTATGAGCTTTCTTCCAATATTCATTTCAAAAAATATTTTAGCCGAATCACTTATGGACCTATCGTTCAATTTGAACTTTCCAAGACTGTCACTTTCCTTGCCAAACAGAGCAATGTAAGCAACTAACTCATCTATAATCGATTCACGTATAATCGGCGAAATATCTGGAAGGCTTTGTCGCAATTTTTCATAAAGCGTTCGTGCGCTTTCTTTCTTGCCAAGAATTCTACACAATTCAAGCTTCTTCATCATGAGAAGATATTTGAGATTTTTGTCATAACAACGTTTGATCTTTTTGATTTCAGATAATGCCTTTTTTTGTTCATGCTCATACTCGTACTTCACAGAAGAAATGAAAGCTTTTTCTGCCCAAGTAAATTTAGAAATGACAGAATTCAAGATTGGTTTTGAAAATGAACCGTAAGACTTTATGACATGAAGTACTCTAACAAATTCATAATCGATCATAATGCCTCCATTGCAATGAAAAACGAATGTTCTTGTGTAATTATAACAGAAAACATTTCAAAACATGTCAAATGTAACAATTTTTACCACTTTCAAACCCTTATTCCATAAGGCTTTACGAGATCGCCAAATTTGAGCCTCAGAAAACATTGTGATACGATAAAAACGGGGTGGTAGAGATGAAATGGAAGTTATTGATCGCTTTAATGGTTCTCGTTTTATCTTTCACGATTTTTCTTTCAAGCACAGCTGTTTATTTCAGTGACGATGGTGGAGGAACAAACGATACATCTTCTAAAAATCCTCAAACTGCTGTCGTGGAAAATGTGAAACCACAGGAAATGCTTGCTGAATTACAGAAAATGACTGTCATTGTGACCAAAAATGTGTAGAGGGGAGGTGAGAAAAATGTTTAGATATAAACCACCATGAATTTATATTCTATAAATGGCCCAAAACATCTTTTGTTTTGATTTTAAAGAAAAACATTTTGAAAGGAGAGAATTAAAATGAAAAGAAAAATAAACGTTCTGATAATAATAATCGGAATACTGCTGATATCAGCAGTAACCTTTGCTAGCGAAACAACAAAGGTAGGAGAATATTATCCAGGAGGGGGTGGCCCAGTAGATTGGGTTGAAAGTGTAAGTCTACATGAGTCACAAGTAGTGGACATAGGAATAAGCTTTAATTTGTGGACAACCGTTTACGTGAATCATCATTTTGATGAGAATGGTAATGAGAGTAGTTATATAATAGGTGCTTCTCAGCATGTCGGATCGACAGGGATAGGACTTGATGCAGAACTAACAAATTCCGGGTCTTCTCATTTCATTTACAATAACAAGCATGATATAGATATTAATGGATATGGGACTGTCAAAAATACTGTTACTATAGGTGGCCAACAAATAGTAAATTTTAAAAATGTAAATCTGACGATTAACTATTCGGCATTTTGATTTGTTTTTAACTAATAAGGAGGTTTTTTTATGAAAAAACTCTTCATCGTTGTTCTTCTCGTTTCTATTCTTGCATTAATGGGCCTTAGTCAAGGATTAAATTTAGCTACCTTTAAGAAAGGATTGGCCAATTTTGAGCAAGAACTTGCACAAAAATCAGAAAACATTGGTCAAAAACTGACAAATATCGGACAATACCAATTTTTAACGCTGAATTCTGCAAAACTCGTTTCTCATGATGGAAATACTTACATCTTTGGAAGCGTTTTAAACAAAGGAAATCATACAATTGTCGGTGGATATTTGAGATTGGTGTTTGTCAACCGAGAACATCATGAAGTAAGCAAACCAATCATCGCTTACATAACACCATTCGTTTTAAGGAATGAACAGAAAGGATATTTTTGTGCAAGCATTAAAGGCAATTACGATAGTTTCATGTACACATCTAATTACGCCACTTCTCTTTTACTAACTTTTGTCAGTACAGTGTATGACTTTCCTTACAAAATCTTGAAGGTAGAGACAAAGCCAATATCCAACTCCAAAGATGAATTTGTCACGTTCAGACTTTCCTATACAAACACTCAAAATGATACTTTGACGGGAGTTACAGCCACCGTTTTTGGATTAAACAAAGATGGTAAAGTTTCATACGTTGGACAAGATATACATTACTGGAATGACGTAGCGCCAAATGAAACATTATCGGCAACGATTACAGGTGTTGAACTTT
>WGFY01000051.1 GCA_015491995.1 Mesoaciditoga sp. | reverse complement strand
CCACCAAAATAGAGCGTGACAGCTTGCTTCCCTTCAAGATATCTGGAACTCATCTCTATCTCTTTATCAACACTTTTAAAATATTCTTTCATCAATTCTGCTTTCGTGGTAGATGCAAAATCACAATAAACACATCGCCGTGAACAAAAAGGGATGTGAACGTAAACGGAAATTTCATCGTTCGAAAGATACGTAAGCAGCCCCCCTGTTGTAACCAAAAACAAGTTCTGAATTCTGAAGGTTCAAATCGCATAAAATAGATGTTCCAAGATCTGTTTTAACGTATCTAATCCACCATCCATTGCCCATATCGCTTTTCATTGAAGACAGCCCGAAACATAGCCCTAAGTCTTTGTTGTAGCCAAGTCCAACGTCAAATGAAGTGCCTCCCACTGCCAATCCAAAAGTCGACAAAAGCAACGGTCCTACTTCATCCGTGAAAATAAACGTCCCCTTCACACTTTTATATGAGAGATCGAAAAGGCCAAGATTCTCCTCATATTTTTGAAAAATCAGTTCGTAATGGCCTTGTGCGTATGCGGATATTCCAAGCAGTGTTGCGTAACCTTTTCCATCCATCGTTATACCAAAATTCGCGAGTCCGTAATTACCTGCCGTGAATTTAAACCCGTAAAAAATTGGGGCAAGGATACGCTCTGTATCATATTCAAAGTAAGCGGCTGGCACTTTGGACATCAAATTCATTCCAAGAGCCATGGCATAGGTACTTTTGATGGCTATTGGATTGAAAAAACCGATCCTTTGCCGACTCTCTTGCGTGATTATATAACCAGCGGCCACACCCACCCCAGATGTCCCAATTAAACCCAAAAGATACACTTTTCCCAGCTTAAGCGAATACTGAGATGTCCATTTTGTATTTACAAGTGAAAAAGAAGTTGAAGCAAAAGAAACTGTAAAAATAGCCATTGAAATTAAAAGAAACACACAGATTTTTTTCAAGATATTGACAAGCCCCCTTTCGAAATGGTAATATTTTAACGCTCTGGGAGATCGTCTAACGGCAGGACAGCGGACTCTGGATTCGCCAATGGAGGTTCGAATCCTCCTCTCCCAGCCAGAGCCAGGATAAATCCTGGCTTTTCTTTATCAAGATTATACACCTTATTTCTCTTTGTTTTTTCCATCTGCTTTAAGATTTATGCCCTTAAAAGATTCCCAAAGCACGAGCAAAAACCCAATTAAGAGAGGTATGAAATATGTCAGCATTCTCCATTCGAGTGTAACCGTCCCTAAATACTCACGTGGAATTATCGGTGAAAAGAAAAGGTAAAACCCTCCTTCTGCCACTCCTGAAGCTCCGGGAGTGGGAGAAAAATATATTATCATCGTGGCCAAAGATTGTATGCTGACGATGTTAAACAGCGAAGAAAGTGATATTTTCAAAATTCCGGTTGAAATGATAGCCGAGTAAACCGTGAGAAAATTTGCCATGTTTGATAAAATTCCTAAAAGAAAAGTGGAGATCAAGAGAATCGGATCTTTGTTAAGATTCTTCGCGCTTTCAGAGTACATTTCAACTTCGGAATCAACTCTGTCAAGAAACGAATCGATCTTCGGTCTCAGTTTTTTGTTAAATTTGAACAACGCGACAAACCATTTGAAAACTCCAAAGATCTTGTTGTAAACTCTTCTGTTCAAACTGAATAGCACAAGAAAAACGATCATTCCCGTTGAAATGGTGAAACCTACCAAGGCAAGTGAAATGATAGCTGGGATCCCTCTCATAAGATGTACTGCACGTACCACACCTAAAAAAGCTATGAATTCAAGAGCGGTTTGCTCTACAACAAACCTTAAAACCATCACGGAGGTTGAGACACCTAAAGAAAGGCCCGATTTACCCATGTACACCAGTTGCATCGGTTGACCACCCGAATAAGATGGGGTGATCATTCCAAAAAAAGCTCCTATAACAGTCGTTTTAAATGATTTTATAAATCCGAAATGCATTTTTGATCCTTTTCGTGTTAGAAGGTATATCACGGCGGCATCTGCCATCCAGGAGATCAGTAGAGAAATCAATCCAATCAATCCCCACCATTCATGAAAAAAGAAATCGAATACCCTTTTCCAATTTATCCCACCACCAAAAGAATTCAGAAGATAAATTGCCGTAGCAGATACCACGATTATCAGTACAAGATAAAAGATAAATCTCTTCACTTTTATTTTCCACCAAACTCAAGTATTTTTTTGATTGCTTCCATTTCTTCCATTCCATCATCAATTTTCAACTTCAGCATCTCTTTAAGAACCTCACCTATTTTGAAGCCTTCAAGACCATATTCTACCTTTAAAATCTTACCGTTTATTTTCTCAAGTTTTACATTCCTTAGCTTCTCCAAATAAATGAAAATGCTTTTCTCGATCTTCTTATCGTAAGCAAGCGCAAGCATACCCTCTAATGGTACCTTTGAAAGCATGAAATACAGTTCTGAAAGCTTGTCGCACTTGAGAATACCGTTAAAAAAATTCTCATCGTATATTTTGTCAAACAATTCCCCAAAGTGCTTTGGAACCCCATAGCTTTTCATTATTTCGTGAGTCAGCATTGAATTGCAAGGCTTTAAAATCAAGAGAAGTAAAGAATAAAAAAGGTTGAATTTCCCCTTTATTGAGGATGTCAAATTGAAATATCTTTTGAAATTCACAGATCGTCTACATGGAAAAATATCGAGTATGTCGTACTTCTGAAACAATTCAAACGCTCTTGCTTTCTTTTCTTCATTTAAAGTTTTTTCCAATTCATTTCTGATTCTATAAGAGCTTACCGATTTAAGGTAGCCCCTGTTGACGGCACTGATCAGCAGACTCTCTGTCTTTTCATCGAGATCGTATCCAAATCTTGCGACGTACTTCAGCGCTCTTAGGATTCTGGTTGGATCTTCGATAAAGCTCATGCTATGAAGGATGCGGATTTTTTTCATCTTAAGATCACGTCTGCCGCCGAAAAAATCCACTAAAGTGCCAAAATTTTCTGAATTTATGCTAACAGCCATGGCATTTATCGTGAAATCACGCCGATATAGATCTTTTCTTAAGTTTGAAATCTCAACTTTTGGTAACGCCCCTGGTGCCTCATAGTATTCAGTCCTTGCCGTGGCAACATCTATTGAAATTCCATCAAAGAAAATAGTAGCCGTTTTGAATTCTGGATGAATACGACATTTAACGCCTTTGTTGAGTGCAAATTCATTGCTAAAACTCACTCCATCACCTTCGATAACAACGTCAACATCCATGCTCAATTTTCTAAGAAGAATGTCCCTTACAAAACCTCCAACAGCGTAAATGCTTTCGTTCTTTGAACTTGCAAAATCTCCCATTTCTCTTAAAAGAGAAAGCATATCGGGACGTACAACGGACTCAATGAGATTCGATATGTTAGTCGTGAATTCGGCACTTCCCGTGGCAATGGCAATAGATCTTACAAGATCCCTCCGCGTTATTATTCCAATAACTTTCATGTTTTCATTCACCACGATTACACGTCCAATATCGTGAAGTATCATGATCTCTCCTATTTTCTCTATGGAGTCTTTCGAATGTGCAACAATTGGAGGAATGCTCATGATCATCTGTAAATCATTCACACCAGATTTCAAAGCCCTTTCTACATCTTTTTTTGTAATAACGCCAACTACTTGTTCGTGTTCGTTTACAACTGGAAAACCTGTGAATCCGGTGCGCCTTATCACATTCATAACTTCTTTCAACTCAAAGTTGAGGGATATTGCTCGAACTTGCTTGGTCATTATCTCAGAGGCGATTAGGTTGCCTTCTTGCTGAAAGTAAAAACGGATTGGTAAGCCGTCTAATTTTCCACCATACTGAAAGCAGTAGTACAAAGCTTCTACATCGTGGACAGTTGTTTTTTTATGAGTAAGGGCAAGAGTTTTGGAATGTATTGCAAAAGCGAAAAGTCGTGCATCTTCAGCTTTTGGAAGAACGTCAGCTCTTTTCATTTTAAGGACAAGGTTGGCGGTACAGGAAAAACACCTTTCAGATTTGCAATTCGTAGATGAAGGGTTTCCTTTTTCGAAATCCACTTCTTTGAATTGAGAAAAATCTCTAAAGATCGGTAATCTGTCTCCCTTCAGAATGATCGTTGGCTTTGGATGAAGCCTTTTAAAAGCAATTGCAGCACCAAAGCCATCAAGAGTTGCCGGGAAAAAATGTTTCAAAGCTTACACCACCTAAGGATTCCACAAATTCGTCCATGTCGTCGTTTACAAAATAAAGGTTGGAATTCACCGATTTCATATCTGAAGCGCCGAAGTTCTTAACAGAGTCGTATCTTTTTGAAAATTTCATGGAAATTTCCTCTTCAACACGACTGCCATAAAAAGCATAAACCTTTTCAATTTCAACGTAGGGAGAAATTGTAAGATAATCCAGATGCCAGTGTACCTTTTTGTTCTTTTTCACATGGCGTTGAACCCTTTTTGAAATGGAGTTCATTGCCGATCCTATGTACACGTATGTTCCCAACTTGAAATTCACTTCTCCCAAAGATCCCACTGAAATTTTCAAGTTTTTTTTAACTTTGATCTTCAAGATATAAGTTCCTTTATCCACCTGTCAATACCTTAAAAAGACATAACCAATTGACAAGAAAATGCTGAAAAACAAAAGTGCAGCGCCGTACTTCAAGAATTTCACAAAGCTGATTTCTTTTTTATATGAATGGCGTAGTAAGGCAAGTGCAACGACATTTGCCGACGCTCCAACAGCAGAACCGTTTCCACCAAGGCACGCTCCAAGACTAAGAGACCACCAAAGGGGGTTGAGATCAACATAAACTTTAGGGTTTATAGAATGCATTGATTTTATGACGGGTATCAACGTGGCGGTTAAAGGAACGTTGTCAATGATAGCCGATAAAATAGCGGAGAATGATATTATGAGTGCTTCCATTACTTTGTACGAGTTATGGGCAAGTGTAACCATTGAATTGGCCAACGCGCCTAAAACTCCTGTATCTCCAAGTGCTCCGACCATGACAAAAAGCCCAAGAAAAAATGTCAACGTAGACCAATCGACTTTTTTGAGTATGTAATCCACTTTCTTTCCTTTCATGAAGAGTATGGATGTAAACCCAGCCGTCATGGCTATGGCGGAATTTTCTATATGCGTTACACTCTGAAGCAAAAACATCGTTATAGTCACAACGAAAAATACGATCGAGAGCGTGAAATCACGTTGACTCTTTATAGATGATTTAGGATCTAAGCTTTTTACAACCCTTTTGTCGAGCGACTTTGAAAAATTTTTTTTAAAAAGAAGTAGGATGAACAAATCCGAAAAAAGAAAGACCACTATGGCGGCAGGCCCTGTGTTGAAAAGAAATTGAGTGAAATCAAGTTTTGCCTCAGAACCTATCATTATGTTTGGAGGATCACCTATCAACGTCATGGTTCCACCTATGTTAGAAGCAAAAACTTCTCCCAAGACAAACGGAATTGGATCTATGTCTAAAGGCTCTGTAATGGCAAATGTTAAAGGCATGGCCACGAGAATCGTGGTAACGTTATCAAGAAATCCTGACATTATAGCGACAAAAAGTGTTAAAAGGATAAAAAGTCTTTTGGAAGAAGTTCCGGAAAACTGAGCCATTTTAACGCCTATGTACTGAAACAGTCCGCTTTCTTCAAGTACACTGACAAAGGTCATCATTCCAAGAAGTAGGAATATCGTGTTAAAATCTATGTAAGTTGCCCAAATTTTCTCGCTTTCTTGAAAAAGACCAAAAAAGATCATCGTCGTGGCGCCCAAGATAGCCGCCACCGTTTTGTTGACTTTTTCTGATGCTATGAAGAAGTAAGCAACCATGAATATCACAAGTGCTGCGATACCTGGCCAGTTCAAAATACCACTTCCAGCTTATCTCCATCTTTTAAAACATCCTCCAAATTTGAGCTTTTCCCGTTAAGCAACGTTTTAAAACCATCGGGACTGAATTTGAGAAATCTAAAAACATCTGAAATTTTAATTGTTCCAAATTCCACATCTATTTTGTCACCACAATTTACTTTTTCTTCACCGGAAACGCGTCTCCCATTTATCTTCGTGACAAAAGAAGGTTGAATTTCTATCTCTTTGGAATTCAATTCCAAAGAGATAAGCCCAATTTTTAATCGTTTTAGAAGACGCTCAACGCTAAGATTTTTCACCCTGAGTTTCAACATTTGGCCTGTTTTTACCATTTCCACAGCTTTCCCGAGAGGATCCACAATTTCAAACTTTGAAATTCTACGTTCTTCCCCGTTGATCGTTACTGAGCAATTTCTGCCAAAAGCTTCTATCACCTTATCAGCATCTAAATGCTCATCGTATTCTATCGAATCTCCATCTGATACGATATCCTCCAAAGATGCAGGATGTGAATTTATCCTTACAGGAGGAAAAACTTCCATTTCTTCACCATTTACAATGAATTTCATGGCCTTAACAACGTCTTTGACGCGTAAGAAAATAGGTTTACCATTTGAAGGTGAAATTTCGATCACATCCCCATCATTCAATCGGCTGTGAAGAGAAGCTTTGGCACCGTTAACACTCACATGTGGCTCTGGCATGTTGCCAGAAACGACCATTACTTTCCCATTTAACTCGTACGTTATTCCAGCTGAAGGAGTTCCGAGAATCTCTTTGATGTTGAAGCCGGCTTGCATCAAAGCTTGAAAAATGTCTTCACGCCCAGTGAGATTCATCAGTTGAACACTCCTCGAATTCACGATCACTTTTTTGAATATCTTTGACATGTTGTATCTTGAAGAGTAAGCGATTCCCACAGGAGTGACAAACTCGCTACCTATTATATTGCCCGTTATGTCTTCCACATAAACTATATTTTCCACTCCCCTCAATGCCACCCTGTTTTCTGGCAAAGAGAGTTTGTTGGCTATTAGTTTTGTAAAAGATGGTATTTTAGCTCCTCCGCCAACCACAACAACCGCTGCTGGAGCGTTTCCGTTGAGATCAAAAATGGCTTTTGCTATCTCATCCGTTATGAAGTTGATCGTTGGGTTGATAATTTTCATAAGTTCGTCAAGCTGAACTTCAACCGGCATCCCCAAAATATTTTCCACTTGCGGCACTTTTCCGAAGAGAATAGAACGCTTCATCTTTTCTCCGTTTTGAAAGCTCAAAAGGTATTTATCACATATCTTCTCTGTTATCTCATCACCAGCCATTGGAATCATACCGTATGCAACGATGGTTCCATCTTTACTTATGGCTATATCCGACGTTCCAGCCCCCACGTCGACAAGCGCTATATTCAACCTCCTTAAATCTTGAGGAACCACAAGGTGCATTGCGGCCATAGGTTCAAGGGTGAGGTATTCCAAGGACAATCCGGTTTCACCCATGACTGAAAAAAGGGCTTCCACTACCCTTTGAGGAAGGAAAGCGGCGATAACGCTCACAGAAGCCTTATCTCCAAATTGTCCGATCAGACTTCTAATCTTTTCATTATCCACATCGTATTCCAGTATTGAATATCCAACACAATAATCGTGAAAATGCCCATTTTTTTCCACCGCATCAGCTAAGGCATCGAATTCCAGCGTTCTTACAAAATCTTCATCTATCTTTGAAGGAGGAATTTTTTTACTCGCCCCTCCAATAACGGTTTTCAAAAAGCGCCCTGCAACTGCAGTTGAAACTCTTGAAAATTTCGTCTTCGTCCTATTTTCAAGCGCCTCTCTTACACGATTAACCGCATGAGACACCTTTGGCACATCGTTTATCTGACCATCCAACATGGCTCTTTCTTCATGTTCAACCATTTCAGAGTCCAAAATTTTTATGCCATGTTCCATTTCCTCGGCAATTACACCTATGACCGTTCTTGTTCCTATGTCAAGGGCAAATATCACTTTTTTTCACCACCAATCACCGTGACGCCTGTTCCACCTTCTCCATTTTTTCCGATACGGAAAGGTATGCGCCTCGAACGTAAAAAAGTCCATAAACCATTTGCCAGTCTCCCCGTTCCCTTACCATGGATCACATAACCAATCGATTTAGATTTTAACACACGATTTGCAAATTCCTCAACAACGGGAATAGCGTCTTCCACAATCATGCCCCTTACGTCTACTTCTGTGGGAGATCTTTCTGCCATTTCATAGTCGTAATCACTCTGAGCTTTCTTGCTCTTTGAATTGCCGTCCACAATTTTGACTTTATCACTACCCAACTTAACTTGAACATTTCCAATTTCCACGATAACATCGCCTTTTTCTTCCCTCACCACATTTCCCTGAGTGTTGGTTCCGACTACTTCCACACGATCCCCGACTTTTATCTTTTGTGCCTTGGAGTTTTTGAATTTTTCCAGCTCTTTTATCTTCTCTCTCAGCTTGGCCATCTTTTTATCTTGAGTCTTCAACTCGTTGATATCTTTTGAATTTTTTAAAGTATGAATGGCACTTTCAAATTCCTTTTTTGCCTGACTCAAATTGTTCGAAAATTCTTTCACTTCTTCCGATAATTCTTCTAAACGATTTTCTCTTAATTTCTTGAATTCATCGTCAACTTTCATTTTCCTTTCGAGAACCTCTTTTTCCTTTATTTCAAGTTTTTTAAGTCTCTCCTCATAATCAAAAATAACGGTTTGAAGCCTTTCGACGAGTACATCCGTTTGAGAAAAAGAAGTTGTGCGACCGTTTTTGAAATTTTCGATCAACTCATTTGAAACTCCCAGTTTCTCAACAATTTCAAACGCATGGCTTCTCCCAGGCATATCCATATGAATTCTATAAGTAGGTACCATGTGCTCAACATCGAATCCAACTGACGCGTTTCTGATCCTCGGATCGTCAAAAGCCATGGTTTTCAACTCCGGAAGATGTGTCGTGATGATCGCTTTAATATCACGTTTTAAAATCATTTTCACCACCGCTTTGGTAAAGGCGATTCCTTCCATTGGCTCTGTACCGTCTCCCATTTCGTCTATCAACACAAGCGTTTTTTCATCTGATACAGCACAAATTTTGTCCTCTCGCCTTACTTTTGCAGAAAAAGTGCTCAACTCGTCCTTGACCGACTGATGATCTCCTATATCCGAAAAAAGTGAGTTGAAAAGGGAAATCTCCGTCCCTTTTCCAGTTGGAATAGGCACCCCCATAGCGGTCATGAGAACAAATAACCCTATGGTTTTCAAGGTTGCCGTTTTTCCGCCTGTATTGGGCCCACTCAAGATAACGACCTTATTTTGAGGACAAAGCTCGAAGTCAATTGGAATAACCTTTTTAGAAGGAATAAGAGGGTTTCGCCCGGAAATTATTCTAACGCTTCCGTCGCTCTTCAGCATGGGTATCTCACATTCATTTTGAATTGAATATTTCGCTCGTGCACAAACCGCATCGAACTTCTCCCAAGCTCTTACAAGACGATGTATTTGATGAGAATTGTCGTATATGAACTTCGTCATAGCAGACAGTATAAGCGAGATCTCCGCCGATTCCTTAGAGCGTAATATGGCCAAAGTATCGTTGAACTCTATCAATTCTTCAGGTTCAATGTAACATGTGGCCGCACTGGAAGACTGTCCGTGCACGATTCCCCTTACCATTGATCTTTTTTGAGAGCTAACGGGTAAAACATACCTTTCATGTCGCTGAAGCACAAGCGGATCCGAAATGTATCCGTTGCTCACACCGTTGGCAAGAAGCTGTTTTACCCTTTCGGTAACACTTCGCCCAACGGTTCTCAGTTCTTTCCTAACTCTCAAAAGCTCCGGAGTAGCGTTATCTTTTACGCTCCCATCTGGGTTAAAAGTGTGCTCGCACTTTGAAATGAAATTTGGAGGTGGAATCATATCCTCCGAAAAGTCTTTCATTTCCTTACTTTCTCTAAGGAGTTCGGAAAGTTTCCCAGAAATTTTGAAAAGTTCCGCGAAATTCATGATTTGCTTTGATTCTAAAAGATGGCCCTCAGCGGCAAGATTCAAAGCTTCTGAAACATCTTCAACATGATAAATAACTTTTGAAATTTCTTCCATCTTCAAAGTAGCTTCGTTGACTTGCTTGAAAGTTTTTTCCAGATCCTCCGGAAATCTCAAAGTGTCAAAGTAAGCCTTCCCATAATTCGAGAAGGCTTTTGATTTAAGAATTCGAAGTATCGACTTGAATTCTAACTCTTCAATGGTTTTATCATCCACTTTCACTTACTCATTTACCTCCTAAAAAATTATAGGTTATGGAAACATAAAAAGGGCTTATCGTATCCCCAAACTGAAGGGACTCTTTGAAGACATACGCTATATCCAAATCGAAGTTGTAATAAGATATCTTCATTCCAACGCTAACCTCTTTCGATATTTCTTGAGCCAAAGTTATCCTGTATCCGCCAAGAATACTGAAAAGAGGGTTCAAGGGCAAGTCTGCACCTATTCCTATTTCCCCAGAACTTATGTTGGCATAGGAACTCAATATGAATCTCGGATTGAAGTACGCTCCTGAAATGATGAACTCCGGATCGTAATTTTGAGAATCTATAGGCGTGGATGACCAAGTGATGGATGAAAAAAGATTCTTGACTACAAAAGCAAAGTTGAAATCATCGTATTTCATTATAGTCCCAAGATCCATTGAAAATCCATTTTGAATATCGCTTCCGGCCCAGGTATTCAAGTTAATTCCAAAAGAGCTATTGCCAACTTTGTAGGCTCCTGTACCGGTTATTTTGTACTGATCGTATCGAAACTCATCTACGGGATAAGTATATTGGGCAGCACCTCCAACATACAAATTCCCTATTTCAAAAGACCCACTTAGGAATTCATTTCTCACAACTCCTAAAAAATGCTCAACATGAGAAAAAAACACTTCTTCATTTTCATTTGTTAAACCCGCTGGATTGTAGGCGATGGATTGTGCTCCACTCCAAAATGCATAAATTGCCCCTCCCATTGCCCTTGAGTAGGCAGACGGATCGTTGAATTCGTTGACAACATTGGCAAAGAGAGTTACGCTGAACAAAAACATCACTATAAGTGCTGAAAATTTATACATTTTCGCCTCCCCCAATCATCTGACAATTGCAAACGACTTTGAAAAACTTCCCGTTAGTTCGCCCGAAGATGGCCCCACTCCTATTACCGCTATGTACATGCCGTTAGAGTAACCAACAGGGTTAAGAGTGTAAAGCAAATTTGCCACCTTTCTCAAAGCTTCGCCTTTTTGACTGGCTACTATCCTTCCTCTCATGTCGTAGATCATCAAGTGGTAGTAACAATCTTTATCAACCGAAAGGAAAAATTGAATGTTTTTAGAATTAACCGTTTTTCTTGGAACAATGATAAAAGACTTTATATCAGGATTGGAAAAAACACTTATTTGCGGAATAAGTCCTAAGGCATAAGTACCTTTTTTGGCAGAAAAAGACACCACGTTGTCATCAACGGTCGGTGTGGAATTAGAGAGTTTCCAATCTTTTCCACGAAGTTCATAAACTCTTAAATTGTCAAGCAAACCATTCACCATTGAAACGTTGAATTGCAAGTGATAAGTGGCGCTTGCCAACATTTCAGAAGTTGATGCCAACGTTACAGCGTTAGAAACGCGATTGAAGTTAGAATATCCCTTGTAATAATACGAACTTTCAGAAAGCGGCTCTGAAAAAATAGAGATCATGGTGGGAGCCTCAAAAGTTTTGACTGGTATGCTTACCCATCCGTTATCGAAGTGAATATACGCTTCTCCGTTCACCATGAATCTTTCGAACGTTTTTGAGATCTCGTAATTCACATCATCAAAGGTTGCATATATCGTCACAGGCCCTGGGGTATTATTGTAAGAATAAGTACCTACCCATCTTGTTCCTTCTTCGATCATAGAAATTTTCTTTCTAAGAGTGCCATCCAAGGCATGAACATCTGGTGTAGATGAAGAATTTATAGATATCCCAACATCTAAAGCTTCATTTGAGAGGCTCAAATCCATCGTTTTTTGGGAGCTAACTGCTTTCACTTGCAAGTTAGGATTCAGCGTAAGCTCTTTGCGTGTTCCCTTGTAAGTGTAGCCTATAATTATACGCGAAAGCCTGTAAGTCCCTACTGAATTTGTTCTTATTATTGAAGAGACAAGATCTTTGGTAGTGGATAATATGAAAGTTTTAGAACCGTTAGGTTTATTCCAAAAAGCGTAAATGTAGTCAATAATAACGTTGTGATGGAAAACCGAAAACCCAAATTTCACATCGCTACCAACGCTAACACGAGAATGTGAGATGCTCACAGGCGTGACGACAAGCCCATCTGGACCTTCTATGATACTCGATAGCAAATAGCGATCCATACCTTTTCTTGGATCGTTCGTGTTCAAAAACGCATCAAGAACATAAAGATGTCCAGGTAAAAGAAATCCGGAGTTTGAAAGTTTAAACTTCTCAACATTCTGAGGTTGAATGAATCCATTACCGGGTAGAATCGAAAGACCACTTGGAGAAGAAAAGGCTGTGAATCTCAAAGGCTTCGAACCGATATTTTTTGCATCGATTTCCCATGTTTTCGTTGCATTTTCTATAAACGGAACGTACACTATAGTGGAATTCACACTTGCGGCTGGTATATCCGTAGAAAAAGTCGCGACATTCGAGAATCTTTCGGACGATGTTGAATTGAATGTGCTTTCGGATTGAATATGAAAATCATAAGGAGTGCGCGGTGTTGTGTAATTCCAAACGTAATTTTTTCCATGAACTGTTGGATTGTAAAGCGTATGAGTTGCCTCATCATAAAAGATGTTCAAAAGCACGTTTTTCACGTCGTTCGTCGAATTAAGAGAAACCACGATCTTGACAACATTTCCAGGTAACAGATATTGTGGATTAGCCGTAACGGTACCGAATTGAGTGGCAAATGAGAAGATTGTAACCAGGAACAGAAAGCAAAGAATCAGTAAAATCTCCCTTCTCACAAGACTCCCCCCTTTTTTTATTTCATATCTTGCTCAACAGAAAAATCAACCTTTACTTCAATTGTGGAAGTGTTATCCGGAAGATACTCCCACATAGAATCAAGTGATAGATCTTTGGAATAGATTAAGAAGGTTGAAATCGCTATGCCATGAGAAACCACCACAAGATTCTCGTACTTCTCCGAAAATTCGGATATCACTTCTATCATTCTGGATTGAACTTCCATCACAGTTTCCGAACCTTCGATCTTCCACTCAGATGGTTTCTGCCTCCATATTTTTGCAGAAGGATCATTCTCCACATATTCAAAGCTCTTTCCTTCCCATATTCCGAGGTTCATCTCACGCAACCTTTTATCCAACACCAACCGAACTCCACAAATTTGTGAGATCGTCTTCGCCGTCTGTTTTGCCCTCTTAAGATCGCTTGAAATTATCAAATCTGTTTTTCTGTTTTTCAATTTTTCAGCAACTTTTTCCGCTTGCATTTCACCAGTTTCATTCAAAGGGGTATCTTTCTGCCCTTGAACGATATGATGAAGATTTGCATCTGTTTGTCCATGCCTCACCAAAAATATTTTAGATACGTCCAACACCTCCAAGTACATGTACGCTAAGCACATTATATCACCACACATGCCAAATTCATTATCTCTGTTTGCATCATTTTCGTGGGTTTTACCACCAAAATGGTAAAATACTACACAAAAGGAGAAGGTGGTGAGCTCGTTGAAAGCACAAAGAGATTTGAAATTCGGAATAGTTGGAGCCACAGGGGAAGTTGGAAGAACTATGATAGAAGTTTTGGAAGAAAGAGGATATAATTTGCCAAACATGAGATTGTTCTCTTCCAAAAGATCCGCTGGAAGCACTTTGACATTCAATTCAAAAAAAATATTGGTTGAAGAATTGACGGAAGCGACGATGAAAGAAGGATTTGACTTTCTTCTCTTTTCAGCTGGAAAAGAGATCTCCAAAAAATTCGCACCTATTGCGGCTGCATATGGTTCAACTGTCATAGACAACTCTTCAGCATTTCGAATGAATCATTCTATTCCTTTGGTTGTTCCGGAAATCAACGCTCATATTTTAAATGGCTATCAAGGCATAATCGCCAATCCAAATTGCTCCACAATTCAGCTTGTCCTTACACTTAATCCTCTTCATCTTCATTACAATTTAAAACAAGTGATCGTTACAACGATGCAAGCCGTATCTGGTAGTGGTTACAAAGGAATAAACGAGTTGAAGTCGCAAATCTTGGATGACAACTTCAAATCGAATGTTTACCCTCGGAAGATCGCGTACAACTGCATTCCACAAATTGGGCCTATTTTAAAAAATGCCTTTTCTGAAGAAGAAATGAAAATGTTAGACGAAACCCAGAAAATTATGAATTGTTCTTGCAGCGTAGATGCAACAACGGTGAGAGTGCCGGTAACGTACGGACATTCAGAGTCCGTATACGCAGAATTCGAAAAAGAATTCAACCTAAACGATGTAAAAAAAATCTTAAAGAACACGCCGTCAATAAAAGTCTGGGTTGATTATCCAACGGCTTTGGAGACAAAAGGGGATGATCTTTCTCATATTGGACGATTGAGAATTTCGCACAATGGAAAGGGGCTTTTGTTTTGGAATGTGGCGGATAACGTGAGAGTAGGAGCTGCAACAAATGCCGTGAAAATACTGGAATATTTTATTCACGAATGATAAATGTGCTGTTTTAGCGTGTATTATGATATAATTTTTGCAGTTATATAAACCCGAAGGGAGGAAACTTCTGTTTTTTTTCAGAAGGAAAGCATGGTTAAAGCAGGTCAAATTGTCGAAGGCACGGTGACTTCGATAAAAGGTTTTGGTGTTTTCGTAAAGCTTGAGGATGGGGTGGACGGACTTGTCCACATTTCCAAAGTAGCAAGCGGTTACATAAAAGATGCCTCTGAATATCTCAGTGTCGGGCAAAAAGTTAAGGTCAAGGTACTGAAAATCGGTGATAACGGTAAGATAGACCTTTCCATAAAAGACGCTGGGGAAGTCCTGGAAAAGAAGCATTCATCATCATCATCTTCTTTCAAAGAAAGAAGGGGTGTGAAAGTTGATAGCAAAAGCGAAAATCCAAGTGATTTTGAAAAAAAGTTGTCCAAGTTTTTAAAAGATAGTCAGCAAAAATCTGGAGATTTAAAACGTAGAGCTGAAAGATATCGCTGACTTTCAATTTTGAAT
>WGFY01000050.1 GCA_015491995.1 Mesoaciditoga sp. | reverse complement strand
TGGGAAACACGCGTTCCCATTCCGAATACGGCCGTTAAGCCACCATGGGCCGATGGTAGTAAGGGGGTAGCCCTTTGCGAGAGTAGGTTATTGCCCGGGTTGTTTATGTTGAAAGCGCTCCTTAAATGGAGCGCTTTCCTTTTTATCCTTTGTTTGATTGTTTGCAACAACTTATTGTTTGTAATGATTGGTTATGGGAAGCCTTCTATCTCTTCCAAATGCCCTGATCGTCAATTTAACACCTGGTGGAGCTTGCCTGCGTTTATACTCATTTTTGTCTACCATTTCAATCGTTTTTTTGACTGTTTCCTCATCAAATCCAAGTTCAACTATTTCGTTAAGCGAAAAATCTTTTTCCACGTACAAATCAAGAATGGTATCCAATATATCATAAGGTGGAAGCGAATCCTGATCGACTTGTCCAGGTTTTAGTTCGGCAGATGGTGGTTTTATAAATACATTTTCCGGTATTATTTCTCTTTTCTTATTCGAGTTGTACCAGCGTGCCACCTTGTAAACCATCGTTTTGTAAAGATCTTTTATAACGGCAAAACCTCCGGCCATGTCCCCATAAAGAGTGGCATAGCCTACACTCATTTCCGATTTGTTTCCGGTTGTCAAAACGATCCATCCAAACTTGTTGGACAAGGCCATCAGATAATTACCTCGAATTCTTGCTTGAAGATTTTCTTCAGTGATATTTGGTTTTGTGTTGGAAAAGATTGGATTTAAAGCTTTAAGGTATGAATCAAACACATTTTTTATCGATACGGTATAAGCTTTGATATCGAGATTGTTGACCAATTTTTGAGCGTCATCAACACTGGATTGAGAGGAATAAATGGAAGGCATCAAAATCCCTACCACATTTTCTTTTCCCAACGCTTCCACAGCAACTGCCGCCACCAATGATGAGTCCATGCCACCGCTTAATCCTATCAAAACTTTTTCGAATCCGTTCTTTCTTACATAATCTCTAACACCTAAGGTGAGAGCTTTGAAAATCTCCTCCTCCAATTGTAAGGGAATGCTGTTCATGACCTCGATCTTTGGACGATTTTCTTCGTCCTTGTAAACTTTTGCACTTACACTTTGAACTGTTATCTCTCCTTTTCTTTCACGTTTGCGAGGATCGTGAAGATTTGCGTTGACGATCGTTGAAATGGGAATATCAACCGTTAGAATGGATTCTTCAAAATCGGGCCCTTTTCCGATTATCTTTCCGGATTCGTCCACCACGATACTGTGACCGTCGAAAACAAGCTCGTCTTGTCCGCCAATCGAGTTCAAGTACACCACAGCAGCTCTTGAATCGGATGCTCTGACTCTCAGCATTTCCTCACGTGCCAATCCCTTTAAAAAATGATAAGGAGAAGATGAAATGTTCAAAAGGATCATTGCTCCAGATAAAGCCTCATCTGTTGCCGGACCGTTTGGCACCCAGATGTCTTCACATATGCTAATTCCAACTTTTACGCCATCATAATCCACACTTAAGGGAGTTGTACCAGCGGCAAAATATCTCTTTTCATCGAAAACTCCGTAATTCGGGAGTAGAATCTTGTGATAAACTCCCATCATCTCTCCATTTTGAATGACAGCTGCAGAGTTAAAAATATCATCTTCTTTATCCACAAAACCAAGAATTACCACGGAATTCACACCTTTGGTGGCATTCACCACTCGTTTCAACTCTTCAATATTTTTATCTATGAAGGAACGCTTGAGGAGGAGATCCTCAGGGGGATAGCCAACTAACGCTAGTTCAGGAAAAAGTATAAAATCAGGCTGAAAGTTTTTAACCTCATTTATGTTGGATATGATTTTATTCGCATTTTCAGTTATTCCCCCAACAGTGAAATTTTTCTGTACAAGGGAAAATCTCATCTTTTTCAAACCGATGTCTCCTTTAGTTCATTCAACAATTCGATCACTTTTTTGTGCAATGCTGGATGAACGTAATATGGCGCGATTTCGGAAAGCGGCTCAAGAACGAATCTTCTGTTCTGCACATCTTCATGTGGAATTATCAGATCGACGAAGTTTATGATCTTCTTATCGTAAAATATTATATCCAGATCTACCGTTCGTGGACCCCACCTATGTTCTCGCACTCTTCCAAGAGATTTTTCAACATCAAGAAGGGTATCTAAAAGTGCCATTGGTGTGAGAACCGTTTCAACAAGCGCAACGCAATTCATGAAATTTTCCTGTTCTCTTACTCCGTAAGGCTCTGTTTCGTACATGGTAGACACTTTTAAGAACTTCATGTCTAATTCTTGCATTTTCTCCATCGCCAAAAGTACGTATCCCTTTTTATCACCGATATTCGATCCAAATGCTATGTAAGCCAAGTGATTCATTTTTTCACCTCCAAAATTGCATCCACCATTCTCATGGATTTAACGTTGGCTCGAACATCATGAACTCTTACGATGTTGGCACCATTCATTACAGCAACACTGTTCAACGCAATAGTTGGTTCTAACCTTTCAGAAATATCCGTTGGAATTATCATGTCGATCATGGATTTTCTTGATATTCCAACCAATATGGGGAGATCAAAGTCTTTAAACTTATCAAGATGTGCTATAAGGTTTAAATTATCCTCCAATCTTTTGCCAAAACCTATTCCGGGATCTATCACGATCTTTTCTCGTTTCACACCTGCATTCATGGCAATTCTCACAGATTTTTCAAGTTCGTCATGAACCTCTGAAACCACGTCGTTGTAAAAAGGGTTCTTTTGCATATTTCTTGGGGTACCTTTTATGTGCATGACGATCACAGGAACAGCCAATTTCGAAATCGTTTTTGCCATTTCATCATCAAATTTTAGACCACTTATGTCATTTATCATGTTGGCTCCTGCTTTAATACCTGAACGTGCGGTTTTTGCACGATACGTGTCTATGGAAATTGGGAGATTCGTGACTGATCGAATGGATTTAACAGCTCTTGTTATTTTCTCTACTTCTTCGATGACATCAACAGGAAGAGCGCCCGGCCGCGTTGATTCTGCGCCGACATCCAATATGTCTGCTCCTTCTTTCTCCATGCGGTTTGCCACTTCCGCGATGTTGTCCAGATTCACTCTGCTAGAAGGATAGAAAGAATCTTCGGTAACGTTCAAAATTCCCATAACATACGTTCGTGAAAAATCCAACGACTTATTTCCCATTTTCAGTAGAGCCGTCATCAATTCTCATCGTCCAAAAGTTGTTTGATCAATTTTCCAACTATTTTTGGGTCGGCTTTCCCTTTAGTTTTCTTCATAACACCCCCGACGAAGAATCCAAGAACGGATGTCTTTCCGCTCTTGTATTTTGCAACGGTGTCTGGATTCTCAGCTATGACTTCTTTTACCACGGAGATGAGCTCATTTTCATTTGAAACTTGCAGAAGGTTTTTCCCTCTCACAATTGTGTCTGGATCTTTTCCGCTTTTGTAAACTTCTGCCATTACTTCTTTTGCCACTAATCTAGAAATTTTGGAAGAATTCGTGTAATCCATGATCTTCTTTAAGTTGTCTATCGAAATTCTTTCATGATTGAATTCAGTGGAATCGGAATTGAAAAGAGCCAAAACTTCGTTTACTATCCAATTGGATGTATCTTTTGCCGATAATCCAGACGCCACTGCATTCTCAAAGTATTTAGAAAGGGTTTTGTCTTTTGCAAGGATTTTAGCGTTGTCTCGAGTAACTCCAAGAGTTTTCTCATACTTTTCAGCTTTTTCATCGGGCAGTTCAGGAAGTTCTTTTTTTATTCTATCTATCCTTTCTTTTGATATGACAAGAATCGGTAGATCTGGTTCTGGAAAGTATCTGTAGTCGTTCTCAGCTTCTTTAGATCTCATCGAAACAGTGGATTTTGTAAGAGAATCCCAACCACGTGTTTCTTGAGGAACGTTTTCACCATTTTTCATAACTTCTGTAATTCGTTCGATCTCGTACTCTAAAGCTCTTTGAACGAATTTGAATGAGTTTATATTTTTGACTTCCACTCTTGAACTCGATCTCTCTTTATCTCTTATCGAAACATTTGCGTCACAGCGAAGCGCACCAACCTCCATGTTACCAGTGCTCACCTCAATTGTTCTAAGAATATCCCGAAGCTTTTCCATGAATTCCCTAGCCTCTTCAGGTTTTTCCATATCTGGCTCGGTGACGATCTCTATAAGGGGTATTCCACATCTGTTTAAATCGACAAGGCTTGATCTTGCTTCTGTTATCGTTTCTGATGAGTGAAACATCTTTCCTGCATCTTCTTCAATATGAATTCTTTGAATTCTTATACGTTTTCCATTGTTCAAATCCACATGACCATTTGTGGCAATGGGATGAAAATACTGCGTAATTTGGTAGCCCTTTGGAAGATCTGGATAGAAATAATTTTTTCTGTCAAAGCTCGATATCTCATGAATTTCACATTCAAGGGAGAGTGCTGCACGTATTGCGTATTCAACCACTTGATCGTTGAGAATTGGCAAAGCACCAGGCTGTCCAGTGCATACCGGACATATGTTGGTGTTGACTTCGGCGTATACGTCATTTTTACAAGAACAGAATGCTTTCGTTTCTGTTGACAATTGTGTGTGTATTTCGAGTCCAATAACCGTTTTCACTTCAGCTCACCACCAATTGGCATTGGGAATTCTCCCCTAATTTTTTCGTAAGATCTCGCTATTCTCAAAACTTTTGCATCTTCGAACCTCTTCGACGTTATCTGCACACCTATTGGTAAGTTATCGATGAGCCCCATTGGGACACTCACACTTGGAAGGCCCGCAAGATTTGCAGGTATGGTGTATATGTCCTGAAGATAATAATCCAGCGGATTCGAAATCTCTCCAAATTTGAATGCCGTAACAGGTGTAGTCGGTCCAACAATTGCATCATAACTTTCCAACACTTCATCCATTTCGCTTTTTATCTTTGTTCTAACTTTTTGCGCTTTGTCGAAATAAGCATCGTAATAAGCGGCCGACAAGGTAAAAGTTCCAAGCATGATCCTGCGTTTTACCTCGCTGCCAAAGCCTTTGTCTCGAGTTTGATTGTAAATTCCAGCCACCGAATCTTCTTCCACTCTGAGTCCATATCGTATTCCATCATATCGTGAAAGATTTGAAGATGCTTCAGCAGGTGCTATAACGTAATAAACGGCAACTGCGTATTTCAACGACGGTATTGGCACTTCTTCCACTTCCACGCCAAGTCGTTTTACATCTTCGATGAATTTTTTAAACGTATTTTTAACATTTTGGTTCAAATCTTTCATAAACTCAACCGGAACCGCCAACCTCATTCCTTCTACGTTGCTTTCTATCTTATCGATGAGATCTATTTTTTTATCGACCGTTGTGGCATCGTTTGGATCTATACCCATGATGGTTTTCCCAATAATCGCGGCATCTCTGACCGTTTTTGTCAAAGGTCCGATTTGATCCAAAGATGAGGCAAAGGCGGAAAGGCCATATCTTGAAACAAGACCGTATGTTGGTTTGTACCCAACTATTCCACAAAAAGATGCCGGCTGTCGCACAGAACCTCCCGTGTCCGATCCTAATGCAAATGGCACCAAGCCGGCTGCAACCGCAGCGGCTGACCCTCCACTTGATCCACCTGGAACTCTCTCGACATCCCATGGATTTTTTGTCGGAAAGAATGCAGAATATTCTGTCGAAGATCCCATGGCGAATTCATCCAAATTGGTTTTCCCTAATACGGTAGCGCCCATGTTCAAGATCTTTTGAACAGCTGTCGCAGTGTAGGTAGAACCGTAATCCTCAAGTATTCTGGATCCACAGGTGGTCTTCATGTTTTCAAGTTGCATGTTGTCTTTTATGGCGAATGGGATCCCACTTAAAAAACCTTTACCCTTTTTTATCTTACAAGTTGACAGAAAGGCTTTTAGCTTGGAATTGAGCTTAGAAGAACGTTTTACAAAGTATTCGATGACTTCTTCCTCACTCAATTCTCTGTGCTTAATGGCTTCAATAAGTCCTTCAACACTTTTTTTGAAGAGCAATCTTAACACTTCCTTTTTAATTTTTAGAGCCTGTTAAGATTATATCACTTTGTCTAATTCACACTTTGGCTTTGGATGCGATTTGAGGTTTTATTTCAAAATCTTTGAGTATTCCACAACGAAGTAAGTCTTGTTTGGGAAAAGGCTATACGGGTTGTTGACAAAATCCCATCCAATCCCACCGGCGATTGTTATCGAGTTGAAAAGCCATTTAAGGCCATTGTTAGCCATGAATTTACTTGTGATGCCAAATGCAAACGAATTCACACTGTAAGCGCTTTTTTGGAATGAGAAGCGATGTGTAAATTGAGAGATTACCGCGTTGAGATACACCGTACTGATACGATTCGCATTGATAACATCATTCCTTCTATTGGGAGGAAAAGAGAATACCTGTGGGGATTGCAGAGGCTCAATGGCAGGGAATTCAGGCTCATATATTTGTGCTAATTTTAACAGCTCGACAAGATGAACTCCGAAAACAAAAATTGCAAGCTCTCTTACATGAAAAACGTAAAACAGAACAAGAAATTGAAAATCTTACGAATTCTATAATGGCGAGGGTACTGATAGAAACCATCAAAGAAAAAGCTAATCTCCTTGAAAATAAATTGGAGGATATTGAAAGCCAAATAAAAAAGGCGAATACACCTCAAATATATGTATCCGCTAGTGATTTGTGGCATCATTGGAAAACTCTTATGGAACTCTTTAAAAATCGAAAGCGAAAGGTTTCATCGTTGAATAACAAATTCAAAAGTCAAGACTTGCCCACCGTTTTCACGAAAGACAAGGCATAATGATATTCAAATTCTCTACGATCTATTCTATCAAATCCCCAAGGTTTGACTTTCTTCACTAATTCATCTTCAGAAAATCTTATCGCCTTGGGCGGTCCAAATGGCGTATCAATTTTGAATTCAACAAGTGTGAGTTTCCCATCGTTTTTTAAGTTAGAAGATAAAAAGCTCAACAACTGATCTTGACATTTCATATCGTGAAAAGAATTCGAAAAAAAAGCATGCGTCACTTTTGGCACATTTATGCCTTGACAGGCATTGACACATATTGTAATTATATTTGAATTTGAATATAAGTCACTCTCGAAATTCTTACAATTTTTATCGACTGAAAAAACCTGCTTGCATACCTTTGAGAATTCGTTTGAATAGAAGCCATCACCGGATCCTACATCGATCACCGTGTCATTTGGTGTTAATTTCATCATTTTTAAAAGCTTCGCTTTTATTTTTTCTCTGAAAGCACCATGAAAATGGGAATTTTCAAGCATTTGCGCCCCTCTCATTTTTTTCGTAAGTATCTTTTCTCATCATGAACTCTCTAAAATCAAACATCTATCAGACTGCTTACCATTAATCAATGGGTATGATTAAACAATCTAACCTTAGAAATCTACAGAGAGTTCCACATTTTTCGATACACTCAAAAGTTCTTTCGTTTGACAGTTCTTTAAAATTTATTCTTTTTTCATCACTTTTTCTATTAAATAGCCTTCTACAACGGCATATGCCATTATCAACACGACAGAGATTAGAATAAAGGGCCACCCCATGAATCCGGCAGCGTATGGAATCCACGGTGTCTTGATGGCGAATGACCCTATCATTGCACCAACAACAGCAACCCTTGCACCCTTGCTCAAAAAGGTTTTATACAGTGGGAAGAGAATCCACAGCGGTCCTACAATCAGTGTACCAAAAAGGGCACCTGATATGACTCCTTTGATACCGGTTTCTTTTCCCATGATACGTTGAACGGTCTTAGGAGACAAGAACACAGATAAAAAACTGGAAAAAAGCACAACACATACAAAAATCGGTAGCATATTGATCAACAACAACATTCCCTCTTTGAAAGCAAAAAAAGTCTTATCTGGGGAAACGAAAAGAAGTACAACGTAAAGCACTCCAATGCTTATTTCAAACCAATGTTTTTTTACGGTATTCATAATGTCATTCCTCCAAGAGCCCATCCTGTAAGAATACCTATAACAATGGCACCTACAAAGGCAAGAATATTCCTCGTTAGAGTAAAACGTCTACCAAAAACGGATATCTCGTATGGAATCGTCACAAATCCAACCATAACCCAACTGTTTAGAAATATCGCGGTAGCGGTGAGCGTTGCACCTTTTTTCAACAGCAAAGCTCCGAGAGGATATGCACTTGAAACAGGGCCCATGACGATCGTTCCAAAGATGGCCGAGCTTAAAATGGAGAGGGTTTCATTTCCCTTTCCCACAAAAGCCATTACAACGCTTTTCGGAACGAATTCATTAAAAAGCCCTACAATGAGAAATATGGAAATGAGCATGGGAAGCTGCTTTAAAAATTGGACTCCACCTTTTTTAAAAGCTTTCTTGGAATTTGATTTGCTCTTTTTAATGGCATAAATGTAGCTCAAAACGACGATGATTCCGTAAACTACAGCTCCCCCGATGTTCATACATTTAAATTCCTATCTTTTTTTCTAATTTTGTTATACGCGATTTCAAATCTGCTATTTGCCTGCGGAGATCGATATTTTCTTTTTCCAACCTATCCATTTCATTTTCTTCGCCAGTTTTTTCATCATGGCGTTCCTCAACCTTTGCATTATCTTCACTAAGGACTATTTTAGATTGTAAGAATTCTTCAAGTACCTCCTTCACCTTTCCATAAGCCCCTGTAACAGCCTTTATTCCATAATCCTCAAAGTATTGCTGAGCTTTTGGACCCATACCACCTGTGATGATGACATCAACACCCTGTTCCTTCATATAAGACGGAAGATCTCCAGGGTTATGCCCTTCTGCCATATTATTTGATACCGATTCAACACTTTTAACCTCATTTCTTTCCATATCCACCATCACATAATAAGGACAATGCCCAAAGTGATAACTCAAAATGCTTTCCAAACCATTTTGTTCGTCCGACGTAAAGCAAATTTTCATGCTAAATTCCTCCTTTTCAAAATTTTACATTTTTTGTTGAAGCAAATCGTTTATGTTGGATACCAAATTATTCATGATCTTCAGATTATTTTCAGCGTTGTTCGCCCATCCTTTCAAAAATTCAATTCCTACACCCGTTATGGAGTAAATTCTTCTTGATGGGCCGGATTCCTCGATCTCCCATTCTGATGTGATCATCCCATCATTTTCCATCTCTCTAAGTAATCTGTACGCGACACCATAAGGAACGAAATTTGGATCTATTCCCAAACTTTCAAGCTCCTCAACAAGTGAATAACCATGGGAAGGATTTTCCAGCAACAAGTACAGAAGAGCTGCCACCAACACGTTTCCTGATTTGAAGCCGAATTTTGCACATCTTCTTCCCTTCATATCGATCACCTTCCTTAGAAGTATTATATATACATATATACATTTTGTCAATAGGGTAATTAGATTTTTTTGAAAATGGTAAAATATTTTTATGAAATGGGGTGAGCGAAATGAAGATCGGAGTCGTCCAATTTCGTCCGGAACTTTTCAAAGTGGAAAGAAATTTACAAAAAGCTCTTGACCTTGTAAAAGAATTTGATGGAGATCTGCTGATATTTCCCGAGCTCGCATTTTCTGGATACCTCTTCTCTTCAAAAAGGGAAGTGGAAAACGTTTCGAAGTTCAATTCATCAGCGGAGAAACGATGGATGGACTTTTCAAAAAAGAAAAACTGCGCCCTGATCTTTGGTTATCCTGAAAGATCAAACGGAAATTTCTACAATTCATCCATGTTCATTTTTCCAAACGGCAAAAAAAGGATTTACAGGAAAACTCATCTTTTTTCCGAAGAGAAGAAATTTTTTACACCTGGAGATAGCGGTTTTTTCGTTGAAAGGTTCAAAGGGGTAAAAGTGGGATTGGCGATATGTTTCGATTGGTTTTTTCCTGAAAGTTTTAGAACTCTTTCACTTATGGGAGCAGATTTGATCGCACATTCTGCCAATCTTGTCATGCCGTACTGCCAAGATTCAAACGTTTACTCATCCTTGAAGAATAAAGTGTACATTGCCACTGCGAATAGATGGGGAAAAGATGAAAATCAAAGAAGAATTCTTGAATTCACAGGTAAGAGTCAGATCACCGATCCCAACGGAAAGATAATCGCCAAGGCTCTTGAAAGTGGAGACATTCTGGTGGAAGCCGAAATAGACGTTTCTCTGTCAAGAGATAAACATATCAACATCTTTAACGATGTTTTTGAAGATCGAAAACCTGCTTTTTACAAATTAAATGGAGAAAAAACATGATAGTGAACAACCACATCACGGATAAAAACTTTTTTTCAATGTATCAAAGTTCAAGAGATAAAGTGGACTTCTCCGTGAAAATTGGAGATGAATACGACACCTTGGAGTTCAAAAGCCCTAAATCTTCTGGAGATCCAAAAGTTGATCGTGCAAAGGCACTCATGTTTAAATCCAAATCACCAAAAGGGGCAGTTGTGTTCATCCATGGAACGGGACAAAAAAATTTCGAACCTCTTCAATATTACCCCAAACTCTTTTCAAAAAACGGATACGCTACAATCATGCCCGTTTTGCCTTATCACTTTGAAAGAACGCCAAATGGAAAGAAAAGCGGGATGGCTTTCATAAGAGGTACCGATGTCGAACTCGCCGAGCGTTTTGATCAAGCCGTTACCGATATTTTAACTTGCGTGGATTACCTTGAAAAAAATGGATTTGAAAAGGTCAACATAATGGGGTTCAGTTTTGGTGGAATGGTTTCAACGATCGCAATGGCAATAGACGATCGAATCGAGAAAGGTGTTTTCGCAGTGACCGGTGGAAATTATGAATACATAACATGGAAAAGTGTGGCCACCAATATCCTACGTGTGTCTTATGAAGAAAACAAAGCGTGTAATCCGAATGAATGCGCTTTAAAACACGCGATTTTCGATAACATGGCAAAAAAATTCAACTCACTTAAAGATTTAAAAGAGATGCCAGCTTGCTTCACATACGATCCGTCGATATTTGCACATCTTATTCCACCCAGAAAAACTCTTTTTTTCAAAGCGGCTTTCGATCCTTTCATACCAAACAAATCATCCAACGACCTTTGGCGGCGCCTTGGCAAACCCACAAAGTATGTTTTGCCCTCAGGTCATCTCAGCGCTCATCTTATCTTCAAAAAATTCATCGCGCGAAAGAGTTTGGGCTTTTTTAGCGCATTTTGACGGAGGCTATTTTACGCTTTATCCAATTGGCAATCTTTTTGGCATTGCCCAAAGTATGATCTTCCGAAGCTATTCTATATCTCCCTTTCAGCAAAAGGATATTTTGAGCACATTTGGGATCTTCTTTCGTATTCATTCTCAGGTATTTGCTTTCATCAAAACTCATATAAGTTTGAACCTTGAGATCATTTTCGATCGCTGTATTCACAAGCTCTGGAATGTAATACTCCTGTAAAAAGTCAAGATGTTTTTGATCCACCAGCCTAAGATTTAAATTTGTTGCTTTGCTTTCTTCTAAAACTCTCACCGTTCATGTATTCACTCGAATATATCTATTACGTTCCACATCGTCATTACAAAAAAGCAGTTGGATTAAAGCTATTCTTAATGTGCGTCAAGTTTAAGAATTTAATCAGAGAGTAAAACAGCTTGCTCAATGAACGTTTTTTATACCCTCTCGAAGCCCTGCCATAACCTATGAGCTCTCCATCTGGAGGTTCATAAAACAACGAGGTTGTTAAACACACGGATGTGTTGAGAAAGCGAAGCACTCATGGATGAGTGTCTGAGCGTGCCTCGTTTTTTGAATCGTAAGATGGTTAAAAGAGCGAATCAGTTCTGGTTAGGC
>WGFY01000049.1 GCA_015491995.1 Mesoaciditoga sp. | reverse complement strand
ATCTGCATCTTTGCCTTTTTCAATAGAACCTACTTGGTTATCCATTTTAAGAATCTTTGCCGGATTTATGGTTAACATCTTGAGAAGATCTTCTTCCCTTGAACCATATCTAAGCGCGGTGGCGGCTTGAATTGAAGAGTATTCTAAGGGAATAACAGGATGATCGCACATCAAAGAGGTAAGAATCCCATTTTCGCTCAATATTTTCAGAGCCTCCATGGTTGCATCTTTGAGCTCATATTTGGTTCTAAAAGTCAAGAGTGGTCCGGCAACGACGGAAACGTTTTTATCTTTGAGTATGTCAACGATTTTGTAGCCTTCAGTTCCATGCTCTATCACGAAATCGAATCCAAATTCTTCCGCAATCCTCATTGCCGTCAAAATATCGTCGGCTCTGTGTGCATGTATTCTTGCTGGGATCTCTCTTCTGAGGACCTTTTCTCCTATTTCGAGTTTTGAATCTCTATCGGTGAATTTCTTTCCATCTTTCTTTGCAACCTCTTTTTTGACCATGTAATCTTGAACTTTTAAGAAATAATCCCTTATCACAGCCGCAACGCCAAGCCTTGTCGAAGGTGTTTTCTTCTTCTCACTGTAAACTCTTTTTGGATTCTCACCAAAAGCCATTTTCAACCCTGCCGGTTCTTTAACGATCATCTTATCAACGGTTGAAGGGTTGAGTTTAACAATGGCACCTTGTCCACCAATGGGATTTGCGCTTCCCGGCAAGATCATGACCGTTGTGACACCGCCGTTGAGAGCGCGTTTAATGGCGGGATCTTGTGGATTGAAGGCATCTATTGCCCGAACATTTGGGGTTATTGGATCGGTCATTTCGTTACCATCTGAGGCGTAATAAGATCCAACCCCTTCTTCATAAAGCCCGATATGTGAGTGGGCATCTACGAAACCTGGGAAAAGAAATTTTCCTTTGAGATCGACGACCTTTGCCGAGTTAGGAGACAAATTTTCACCGATCTGCGTTATTTTACCGTTTTTCACAAGTACGTCTCCTACGAATGGTTCCGAAGTGATAGGGAAGACCTTAGCACCCTTAAAAAGCATTTCCATATCCATATGCACATCCTTTCTCAGTTGAAATGTATTTCAGTACATCAAATTCGAATTCACTTTGTCTATCACTTTTCCGCTTTTAAGATAACTTTTTACATTTTTCAACGTATCTTTGACCATTTTTTTAATGTTTCCTTCGGTAACACCTGCCACGTGAGGAGAGATCACGACATTTTTGAAAGAATGTATAGGATATTTCGATGGCAAAATGGCATTTTCTTTCCCAGTGGGATACTGATACCATGTATCTATCGCAGCGCCTGCAAGAATGCCATCTTTAAGTGAAATGTAGAGGGCTTCCTCGTTCACTATCTCACCTCTGCTTACGTTGATCAAGAGTTTGCCTTTCATCTTTGAAAACACTTCTGAATTGAACATGTTTTTCGTCTCGCCTGTTAATGGCATCGTCACGAAGACGATTTGGCTTTTTGAAATAGCAATGTCAAGATCTGTTGTCACCTCGTCGACATTCTCTGAAAGATTTTCGATAGGATGCTTTTTGAAACCCACGACATGGCAATCGAAAGCTTTTATCATCTTTGCCACATGCCTTCCTATGTTTCCAAAACCTATGATCGCACATGTTTTTCCTTGAATCGAAGTCCAAAAATCCGATTTTGGTAGTCCAACGGGAAAGCCATGCCATATTCCTTTTGAGAGATCGTTATGATATTCTACAATCCTTCCCGTAAGGGCCAAACAAAGTGCCACCGCACGTTCTGCAACTGTTTTGGAATTGGCGTGAGTGTTGGTTACCGTTATGCTTTTTTTCCTTATCACATCCCAAGGAAGCATGTTGACACCAGCCCATGGGACGAATATAACCTTTAAATTCTTTGCTTTTTCTATTTCTTCATCTGAAAAATGCCCACCTACAACGGCATTCGCCGTTTCCAAAAGTGCCCTTGGATGCTGGGCATCTTTGAAAGTGATAAATTCGACCTCTGGGAATTCTTCTTTTAAAGATTTCACTTCTGACAGCCATGTTTCTGTTAATTGATTGGTGAAAACTATTTTCAATTTTACCACCCCACTTTGTTCGTAAAACAAACTATTATATACTTTTTCTCTTTCAAGTACCAATGAAAA
The DNA here is from genome assembly GCA_015491995.1 of Mesoaciditoga sp. Lineage (GTDB taxonomy): Bacteria > Thermotogota > Thermotogae > Mesoaciditogales > Mesoaciditogaceae > WGFY01. The sequence continues at coordinate 17,166 of WGFY01000049.1, read as the reverse complement.
ATCCCATCGAACGCATTCACATTCGATGGGATCTTAATTAAACTTTCAACTCTTAGCTCAAAATAAAATCATTTTTTGGCCATTTTAACGCTCACGATATTTCCTCTTATTTGGTTGCCTTGCATTATTTTAAGAACATCCTTCACGAGTTCCTTCTTTATTTCAACAACGGTGTGATTTTCGTGAATTTCTATTGCACCTATTGATCTGCCAGGTATTCCCGTTTCGTTGGCTATCGAGCCGACGATGTCTTTGGGAGAAATGTTGTGGTCTCTTCCGATGTTGACAAGCACTTTTGTCATTTTTCCATTACTTCTTCTTGAATTGATATCTCGATCTCTGAAAGATTTTCGTTCTTTGGATCTGTCGTTTCTAAATTTTCTTGAATCTCTCGAGTCTTTACGATCTCTTACTATCTCTATTTTTTCATCGTAATTTGAAGAATTTCCGCCACCAGAGAGCTCTTTGTTCATCTTCAAAAGTGCAGCCGCTATATCCGTTGCTGAAAAGTTATTCTCTATCATATCGTTTACGACTCTCAAGTATTTGTTCAGCTCTCCCCCACTTATCGTTTCTTTTATCATATCAATCGTTTTCTTCATGCTGTTCCTTTCCACATCTCTTATTGATGGAATATCAGAATGGCGAATGTTCGTTTTTGCATACTTCTCAATTGCTTTGAGCTTGTAAGAATCCCTACCTGAGACAAATGTCAAAGCCATACCACTTTTTCCCATTCGTCCTGTTCTCCCGATTCTGTGAATGTAAAATTCATCGTATTGAGGTACATCGTAGTTGAAGACAATCTCGACGTTTGCTATATCAAGCCCTCTTGCCGCCACATCCGTTGCAACCAAAATTTTAACGCTTCCATTTTTAAAATCATTAAGAACCCTGTTTCTTTGTGCTTGCCTTAAATCTCCGTGAATCGCATCCGCAGAGTACCCTCTCGTTTTAAGCACGCTTACAAGCTCGTCAACAATTTTTTTCGTGTTGCAAAATACCATTGAACGTTGTGGACTGTACATTCCAAGAAGTCTTGAAAGTAAAGCCATTTTGTCTTTGCCTCTGACTTTGAAATAAACCTGCTCTATACTTTCAACCGTTAATTCTTTGCTTGGAATCTTTATACGAACTGGATTGTTTTGAAATTTTTTAGACAGATCAAGGATTGGTTTTGGAACTGTGGCGGAAAAAAGTGCCGTTTGTCTTTCATTTGGTACTTTACCAAGAATAAGCTTGATGTCATCTATGAACCCCATGTTGAGCATTTCATCGGCTTCATCTAATACCACCATTTTGACATCGTCAAACTTAATGGTTTTTCTTCTCATATGATCCATGATCCTGCCAGGTGTTCCGACCACTATTTGAACACCCCTTTTTAAGGCTTTTATTTGCCTGTCGATTGGTTGACCACCATAAACTGCCAACACAGTCGCTTTTTTGTACTTGAGTATCTTTTTAAATTCCTCGGATACCTGAACACCAAGTTCCCTTGTAGGACACAGCACCAACACTTGCAGATTGCGATTGTCCATTTCGAGCATTTCAACTGCCGGCATCGCATAAGCGAACGTTTTTCCTGTTCCGGTCTGCGCCTGTCCAACGACATCTTTTCCTTCGAGTATTTTGGGAATTGCCATCGATTGGATGGGAGTCGCTTCTTCAAATCCCATAATCGAGATAGCTTTTTTCATTTCAGGTGATAGTCCTAGTTCTTCAAATCTCAAATTTTTCATAAAAACTTCCTTTCCCTTTCGAAAATAATTTTCGATTTTGAGCCGTTTCAAATGGCCCTTTCCCATAGATCTATGCCCCGAAATGATGATTCATTAACAATCCCGATCTTTTCCCAAAAATGAGCGACCTTCTGAATTTTTCTTAAACATCAATGCTCAGGACAAGCCTATTTCCAAATCGCATGAACGAATTGTTGAACGATTTGCACGAATTTCAACGGTTTTTGAAGTCCTACATATGCCCTCGCTGCTTTTGATGCAAAAATTAAGCCAACGAAAGATAAAAGTCCTGCAGTCTTGGAAACAAAGAAAAATAAAGCAGTGGAGATACAGGAACATCAACTTCAACTCTGCCATTATACCACAATTGCCATCTCACAAAATAGCAATATTCCCTTAAGTTAACAGTGTATTAATTCAAATTTTCGCTAAAAATTCCCATTATCACCTCGTCGTGATATTTACCATCTCTGAATATTTGCCCTCTCAAAGTTCCTTCCACTTTAAAGCCAACTTTTTCGTAAGAGCGTATGGCCCTTTTGTTGAACGAAAAGACATGCAGCACGACTTTGCGAATGTTCATTTGATCGAAAACAAACTTCACCAAAACTTTCATAGCATCGGTTCCATGTCCTTGAGAGAGAAACTCTTTACCTAAAAATATTCCGACGGTTGCCACGCTGTTTTTCCAATCAACGTTGTTCACCCCACAACCACCTATGTACTTTCCATCTGCCTTTCTCTCAATTGCAAAATTGTAAAGATCACCTTTGGCGTTTTGTTCTTCGTACCACTTTTCCTCTTCTTCCAATTTCCAAGGAAATGGAATTCCAGGGATCAAAGCTTTTTTTATTTCTGGATCGTTGATGTACTCCCATACAATTGGAATATCCTCTTTGTGGTACTCTCGAAGTCTTACGGTATCTCCTTCAAGCATCTTTTGACCCCCTATGTAAAATATGACGCTGTTAGACGAGATCATCTTATAGGAAGGCTCGTAGTGGTTTCTCTTTTTTTCATCATCATCTTTCCAAGCTTTTTCTTAAGATCATCTGATAAAATTATTATACCATTTACTCATCCTGTGCGTGAACATTGCGAACAATGTTACATGCTGAAAACAGGCGTGGCTTCAGGTATTCTGAATCGTGAATCATTTCAAATGTATCTTTCTTCGTCGCATTTTTAGATTTCTCTTTCAACAACATTTCATGGTCTTTGAGTCCAAGCTCTTGCTTAGCCATCTTAAAAAAACTTTCTATCTTCCAACGCTCAAGATAATTCTTGACTATCTCAACACCACTGAGATTCACATCCGTGCTTATGAGTGCTATCCTTTGCTATGGAAGAAATTGAAGAATGTTGTCGAGATAGAATGCCTTGAACGATAACCAACGTATTCCTATAGTAAAACTCTTCTATGTTGTCAAAGAAAAAAGGAAAATGGTGATTGAGAAATCTTTCAATAGATGTTAGAATATTCATGTCAGTCACATCCTTTGGTTGAGTTTTTTGTCGATATATTTTAACCTGTGGGAAACTTCTATTCAGACTTGAAAAAGGGCGTTATTCGAGATGGTCGATTAGGACGCTGCAAGTATGCGCAGAAACAATTAGAAAGTGTAACAATCTCGATCTTCCAGTTTTTCTTGAACCATTACCGGTCAAACGAAAAAATGAAAACTCACCTTATAAAGTAGTCATGGAAACGGATAAACTCATATTCCTGGGAGACGACGATCCATCAGCTGTGATACACGGGACTTACAAAACCATTCACGAGGGTCTAAATGCCATGGAAGCTTTGGAAGAGCTTATAAAAGTTAGGAACGACAAATTCGATGAGCTTAAACAGGTGTTTGAAGAAAGTTTAACTTAATTAAGGGGAGGATGAAAAATGATATTCGATATGAGAGACGGTAATGTGATATTTGTGAGATTCGACTCAGGCGATGATTTTTACGAATCACTTTACACGATGATTGAGAAATATTCCATAGACACAGGTGTAATCATGTCTGGAATGGGGATGTTAAGGGATTTCGAAATTGGATGGTTTAACGGAAAAGAATATGAAAAAACGAAAGTGGAAACTCCCCATGAACTCGTTTCAATAACGGGAAACATAGAGAAAAAAGATGGAAAACCTTTTGCCCACATTCATGTGGCACTTGCAAGTCCTGAGAAAAAGTTGATTGGAGGCCATCTCTTCAATGCAACCGTGAACATCACAAACGAAATATTCATCTACAAGATAACCGGTTTTAAACTTGAAAGGGTACAGATTGGTGGATGGACTCCATTAAGTGGCAAATACGTGAAATAAGGATTTCCCTAAAGATGGGGAGATAGAAAATAGACGGAAAGATCAACATCAAAGTTTACTGCGATGGGCAACTCGGTTCAGAAACGCAAACCGTTCAACAAACAATGGTTGGCATCATCCAAATAAACAGAGTTAACGCAGCTCCGATAGTACCTTTCGTCCCGGAATTAAGTGTTTTGTCACTTCCATACATTTTCTCGAGCTCCAATGAAGCATGGAAAGTGTTCTGCTGAGCTGTTGGATAAAAACTGCTAAAGGACATGAAATCAGCTGGTTTGATGGGCCTTACTTACTTTGATTCTGGACAAAGAGGTTTTTTCACAAGAAAAACTTCAATTTTAAAACCATCCGAATATAGTTGACCCATTGGATGAGGTTTTCAGTTACTGCGGAACAAAATCCCATGATATAGAGGTAGAAGATCTTCTGGTAGGAAGCTTGAAGTTCAAAAACGGAGCTTTTGGCAACGAAGAATGGTAAAAGGATGGGAAGAGCTAAAAGAGCAAAAGAGTCTCGTGGCACTTCCAGTCCTCAAATATCGCATATCCTTCACAAACGTCAATTAGAAGATGTGGTTAATTCCATTTTATACGATAGAATGCCGCAAGTTACCGGCAAGGATGGAAGAAATGCACTTGCGATAGTGATGGCTTTGTACAAGTCTTGCAAAAGTGGAAAACCTGAGAAAGTGGATGCTATTTGAGCTGAAACGGCTTATTAAACAACATTTGTTGACGAAGGAGTGGTGAAATTGAATTTTGAAGAGCTTGAAAGGATAAAAGATGTAACGGGACAGCTTATAGATTTCACGCTGAATTTGCGCCAAAGCGGCCATCCCGGTGGATCACGTTCCAAAATGCACATGTTATGGGGATTGCTCCTTTCCGGGAAAATGCGCTATGATATTCGCCACCCAGAAAATCCTTTTGGAGACAAATTCATATTGAGTGCAGGACACACAATCCCATTGGTTTATGCTGCCTTAACGATTATAGGGGAAACGTTCAAAAGAAGATTTGAATGGACAAAAGATGAGAGGTTCAAAATAGATCCTTCACGAATAGTTTTGCTGGAAGATCTTTTGAGTTTCAGACATCGTGGAGGGCTGCCCGGTCACGCGGAATTTTCTGGAAAAACGTTGTTCTTGAAATTCAACACGGGGCCTTCCGGTCATGGCTTACCCCCATCTGTGGGAGAGGCGTTTGCACTTAAGCGTGCAGGATTGAATGATGTTAAAGTTTGGGCAATGGAAGGCGAAGGAGGTCTGACGCCGGGCGCTTCTCATGAGTCAAAGAACTCAGCATGGGGACTTGGGCTTGATAACCTTTACTGGCTTATAGATTGGAACAATTACGGTATAGACGACAGATCGACGAGTTCTGTTGTGTATGGAACGCCGGATGACTGGTTCAAGTCTTATGGATGGAACGTTGTTGGAGCTGAAAATGGTCATGATTGGGAATCGGTTTTGAACGTCTTTGAAAAGTTAGAAAAGAACAGAAAGAAAAACATTCCCAACGCTGGATGGTTTAAAACCCGCAAGGGATACGAGTATGGCATTTACGACAACAAATCACATGGCACGCCACACAAAGCTAATTCTGAGATCTTCTGGAAAACTCGAGAGAAATTCATCCAAAAATATCACGTTGATTTTGTGGGATATGGAGAGGCTGTTCCAGATCACGGTGAATTCATAAGACAAACTGAGGAAAATTTGAAGATCGTACTTGATGTTGTGTTAAAAAACGAAAAGCTGGTTAAACATCTAACAGATAGAATAATTGAAATAGCAGAAAGCGTTCCAAAAAATGGGATAAAACTGAATTCTAAAGTATTTGAGGACAAAGAACTCTTTGATTACAGAAAATACCCGAAGGAAATTTTCTTCTCTGCCGGATCCGAAGTTGCAAACAGAAATGCGTTAAAAACATGGGGGGCGTGGATAAACGCTCAGAGTGCAAAAAAATACGGGAGACCGTTGTTTTTAGCAGCATCTGCAGATCTTGCCAAGTCCACAAACATTTCTGGATTCGCGGAGCCATTCGGGAATTTTGAGGGATACGGTTGGTACAACAAAGAAAAAAATTTGAGTGGAGTCCTTCTACCTCAAGAGATCACCGAATTCACAAACGCAGGAATATCTGTGGGGGTGGCTGCCACCAATTTATCAGACAAACCGTTCAAATCTTTCAACGGATTTTACATGGCCACATCCACTTACGGATCTTTTTCATATCTTAAATATGGAGAATATAGGCTGTTCTCTCAAATGGCTCAAGATTGCCCGGTGAAGCTGGGAAAAGTGCTCTGGATCGCCAGCCATTCGGGTCCAGAAACGGCCGACGATTCGAGAACTCATTTTGGTATCTTTTCGCCTATCGTTACACAGTTATTCCCAAAAGGGCAGATCATAAATTTGTACCCATGGGAAGCAAACGAAGTTTCGGTTTTACTTGCGGCGGCATTTTCTACAGATGTTTCGATCGTCGCTCTTCATCTCACCCGCCCTCCAATCGAAATCCCAGATAGAAAAAAACTTCGCATTCCTTCACACCATGAAGCTGCAAAAGGTGCGTATATTTTGAGAGATTTTAAAGAAGGCAAAAAAGATGGTACCGTATTGGTAAGAGGAACTATGTCAACTTACAATCTGTTGAAAGTCATAAATGATATAGACGAAAAGTACAACATCAAGATCGTAGCCATTCCCTCCAAAGAATTGTTTGACATGCAAAGTGAAGAGTATAAACAGAAAATTCTTCCTTGGAAAGATTGGGAGAATTCCATGCTTGTAACCAACGAATCGCTCAAAGCCGTAGAAGATTGGATCGCCACGAAGAAAAGCGTAAAATACTGTCTTTCATCTGATTGGGACAACAGATGGCGCACGGGTGGCACTCTTGATGAGGTTATCGAAGAAGCACATCTTGATCCGGAACATATTCTTGAAGGCGTAAAGAAATTCGTCAACAGACGTTGAAGATTAAGATGCAAAGGTCTATAACGAATTTACAAAGAAAATAACGATCACCAAAATCAGTATGATGGTGATGTTCAACTCGCTCGCTTCTCATTCATCTTTTAAAGCCTACATTGCAACATAAAGTACTCTCAATGTGCGTCAACACTCCATTCCAGCCTTCGATCCGGAATCTCTTAAAAGATAAGATTTCGGATCGATGCCCACACTGACTGGAAATTGTATCACCGTTTGTAAAGTGGAAGAATTGCTTCGTTACTTTTGCGCACAACGTGAGTAAAGTAATATAATAGGGGCATGAGAAACCGGCGGAAATGAAGATGAAAGAAGAGTTGGCATAGGTTATGGCAGGGCTTCGAGAGGGTATAAAAAACGTTCATTGAACAAGCTGTTTTACTCTCTGATTAAATTCTTAAACTTGACGCATATTAAGAATTACCATATGTTTTTCGTACCATATTTGAAATCTTTCAAAGGTGGGAAGGAGAGAAAGGTGTGAAAGTGAATCACGATTTGGTAAACGGGTTAATCTCTTACGTGTTGAAATCCGTAGACCCATATGAAAGGACATTGGAACATCTTAAAGAGATAAGGAGACCTAATGGAAAAATTTTTCTGGTGGCATTTGGCAAGTCAAGTGTAAAAATGGCAAAGGCTGCTTTGGATGTCTTTGAAATAGAAAAGGGTGTTGTTGTGACCAACGAAGAGGTTAAAAAATCAGAGAATCCCGATGTTGAATACATCAAAGGTGGGCATCCTATTCCAAATGAAAGCAGTGTGATTGGTGCTAAAGACGCAATCGAGATTTTGCAATGCGCGCATGATGAAGATCTGATTCTTGTCATGATCTCTGGAGGAGGCTCAGCCCTTTTTGAATATCCGAAAGTTGATCTTGATATTTTGAAAAATGTTACCGATTCACTTATGAAAAAGGGAGCGAATATAAACGAATTAAATGCTGTCAGAAAGAGCTTGTCTTTTGTGAAAGGGGGGAAACTTCCTTCTTACACACGTGCCAAGATGATTTCTTTCGTCATGTCCGATGTGGTTGGAGACGATCTGGCCATCATAGCTTCTGGACCCACATTTTCTCAGCATGTAGATTTAAAAATGAGCTTGGAGATCCTTGAAAAATACAAGGTAGCCCTTCCAAAAATGGCTGAGGACACAACGCTGAATGAAGAAGAAAGGGAACAAAAAGATGTTGAACACGTTCTCATAGCCACCAACAAAGACGCATGTCTTGCCGCAAAGGAATTTTTAGAAAAGAAAGGGCTAAAAAGCGTCTATCTTGGATCGGCCATTCAAGGTGAAGCACGTGAGGTTGCAAAAACCCTCGGAGGAATTTACGTAGAATCCCTGAGAAATCGTAGCGATTTTTTACCTCCCATTGCATTTGTGAGTGGGGGAGAGACAACCGTCAGTGTTAAAGGAAATGGCAAAGGTGGAAGGAACCAAGAAATGGCTCTTGCCATGGCTCCGATCGTTGCAGGAAAAGACATCACCTTCCTTTCTTTTGGCACAGATGGAATAGATGGGCACTCTTCAGCTGCTGGAGCGGTTGTCGATGGAACCACCTTGGAGCGTGCGAGAAGATCAAGACTTGACTATCGAGTTTTTTTGGATGGCAACGATTCTTTCAATTTTTTTGACAAACTATCCGATACGATCGTTACCGGCCCAACAGGTACGAATGTAACGGATATTCAAATAGCGATCGTCGGATCGAAAGAAGGTTGAAAAATTTGTATATTTGTGTGGAAGGTGTTATAGGAGTTGGAAAGACCACCCTTGCTCGAATGATATCTGAGAAATTCGGCTTCTTCTCCGCCCTGGAAGTTGTCGAAGAAAATCCATTTTTGGCGAATTTTTACGAAGACAGAGAGCGTTGGGCATTTCAAACCCAGCTTTTCTTTTTGTTAAGCAGATATTCACAGCAAAATGAAATATCCAATTCTTTAAAAGACGATAAAAGCGTGGTGGCTGATTATATCTTCAACAAAGACAGAATATTTGCAACGATGAATTTATCAGGAGATCAAATGAATCTTTACGATAAAGTTTTTGGCATTTTGGATTCAAGAGTATCAAGACCGGATGTTGTTGTCTATCTTAGGGCCTCTATGGAAACTTTGATGAAGAGGATAGCGATGAGAGACAGGGTTTTTGAAAGGAATATGGATAAGAATTACATCCGCTCTCTCATAAACGCCTATGAGAATTTTTTTTCAAAGTACAAAAGGAAGTTCGTTTCCATAAGTGCAGATAAAGTCGATTTCGTCCAAAACTCCGATGATTTTGATTTCGTGTTGTCCAAGATCAAAAAGTGTGGTGTTGGATTTGATAGTGGGTATATGCGGTAATATAGGCGCTGGAAAATCTACTCTTATAGAACTGCTCAAAAAACAAGCGGGATACACCCCTGTTTATGAAGTGGTGGAGGGAAACCCATATCTTTCGGATTTTTACGAAGACATGAGAAAGTGGGCCTTTCATTCTCAGCTTTTCTTTTTGATAAAGCGTTTTGATTTCTTGAAAAGAGTGGATTCTCACAGAGGTGTAACACTTGAAGACAGAACGATCACCGAAGACGTGGAGATATTTGCCAAAAATCTTCATGAAATGGGATACATTTCAGATAGAGATTGGACAACCTATCTTGAACTTTTCAAAACCTTTTCAGATCATCTTCCTCAACCGGTAGGATTTGTATATTTGAAAGCCTCCGTTTCCACTCTTGTCGATCATGTTAAAAGAAGAGGGAGAAAATTTGAGAATGAGATATCCAAAGACTACCTTAAACGTTTGAATTTTCTTTATGAAAGGTGGATCAAGAGCCTGAATTCACCCATCTTAACGATCGATTGTAATTCGATTGATTTTGTTCTTTCATCGAAAGATCAGGATGAGGTTGTACAAAGGGTAAGAAAATTTGTCAGCGCGCTTTAGCTTTTGTCACCACCTTTCCGATTTTGCCTTTGAGGTGATCAATCCTTTTTTTGCTCTTTTACACCTTTCTCGAGCTGGATCAACAGATCATCCAACTTTTCTCCATCAGATGGGAAAGAGGCGATGGCGTATTTCATTTCAACACGATGCTTAAAAGTTGAAATATGAGAGATCATCTTCTTGACTTTGCCCAGCGCATCCTCTTTCTTCATTTCAATTAGGCAAAGCATGAATTTGTCTTCTGCGTATCTGCAAGAGAGATCTGTGAATCTCGAATTCATCGTGATTTCTTTTGCAATTTGTTTCAGCAACACATCCCCGTTAAGGTGACCGTATTTTTCGTTAAATCCTGTCATATCCTTCACATTTAACATGATGAATGAAAGAAATTGGTTTTCTCGCTTAGCGCGCACCAATTCGTGGTTGGCGTTTTCTTCGAATTCATGCCGTGTAAGTAAGTTGGTAAGAGGATCATAACGCATTGAGGAACGGTTTTGCTCCAACATCTCATACATCGAGATGAACGATGTGATGTAGTACAAGAGCGTTTTCACCATATCATGGGTTTTTTCCGCTGTCGCAAATCTGTCAATGCTGATAACGTATTTGACCGTTGACGAGTCCGTTTTCAATTCCATTGATAATTTGGCCGGGTTTTCTCTGTCAAAATTAAAATCGTTGACAGTTCCAAAATGTATGGATATGTCCTTGTATCTCATCCCTATACCGTTGATGGTTCTTGAAAAATCGAGCATTCTTCTGAGAGCGATTTTCAAAGCGCTTTCAAGATCTTTTCGGTTTGTTTTTACCTCGTTGAAGAGCATGGAAAACTCTATGAGTAAATGGTTAACCTGTGTGAGCTCGGAATTGATTTCGCTCATTTCTTCTATCAAGTTCGAGTAGTCGCGAGACATTTTTTCACTTTTGTCAACGAGGGAATTGTATTTGAAGAATGCCTCATTTGATTTTGGAGGTTCATATCTTTTGAAGTTGTCGATGCTTTTCATAAAATTAACAAAGTCCATGAGCGGCTTTATCCTGCTAAATGTGGCTTTATCGTGGATGTAATAAATCATAACGATCAGTAATATCAAAATCCAAAAGATATAATCGTTGTGGAAAATGGATATCAAGATAGACGGGATCGAAAAATCGAAAAGTACGGAGTATCCCCCTAAATCCAACTTTTTCAAAATAAAAAGCGTACTGCCTCTCACGAACACTTCGTTTTTTCTCTTTGCAAGCAGAGTCATCATGTTTTTCCATTGCGCCTTTCCACTCAAGCTCACTCCTAAACCTGTGCTATCGATGATGAAGGCATTAGAAATATGTTTTGCAGCGAGAAAAATTTCCATGCCGGCTATGTATTTTCCATCTGAAGTGTTCGAAGCCAAAAATATCGTTGGCGAACCATCGCTATCGTTTAAAGGTGAAACGTACATTCCATTTAAGACAACGTATTTGTACATGTTCGAATACTTTCCGATCATTTTTAATGGGATGTCAAGCGAGTGGAGAACCTTTCCTTTCAAATCCATGAGAACAAAGCCTTTAAATTCGGTTGAAGCCAAGTGGGAATATGGTCGAATTTCGAAGTTGGAGATGATGGAAAGATCGTTTTTAAGTTCTTCCAAGATTGAGTTGCTTACAAGGGCTGTTTTTCTCTCAAGAATTTCAACTTGGTACTTGTACTGGAAGTACATGCCAACAAGCGAAAGAGCGATCGTCACGGCAAGCACCGTTAAAGTGAACTTTTTAAAAATCATCGCTTTTTCCTCCAAACCTCCAAACAAGGTTAAAGTTGAAAGGGGTTATTTTATAAAAGTAAACGGGAGTGATCGCATGCTTACCGTTGAAAGTGAAATTTCCTACCGCCCCCATAAAAGTGTGAGTGTTGAGATAGGACTGAGAATTGCCAGCACTTATATGATTTTTTGCAAGTCTGTAAGCAACTTTTAGGGCGTCATAACATAAAATAACGCGCGGAGTGAGTGACAAATCCGATTTTGTCACCTTTTCACTGAATTTTGAGCTAAGATAAGTCGTGTCGACAAATCCAGTAACGATCATTCCACTTACGGCTTGAAAGTTTTTCAAAAGCAGAACGTTAAAAGTCCGATCACTTCCTATGAGAGCACTTCCAAAGAATTTGGATTTTATGATCTTGGAAATTTTTACAGCATTCTCCGCTGACATGATCAACACAAAGGCCGCCGGTGTGGCTTTGATATCGTTTATCTTTGATATCGATACGATTTCAGGCTTGACGTTTTTCAAATCCATCGCTATCTCTTCTGACAGATAGTTAACATATTCAGGATTCGAAGTATCTTTGACAATTGCGATCGATTTGTAGCCTTTTTTTTCCAAATAAGATGCAATTGCTTTCGCTTGAATGTCATCCGTTGGAGAGAGGGTGTAAGCGTATTTTGCTTTATCCAACACAGCTGGATTTGTGACCATCGATTCGATAAGGATGGAATGTGTTTTGATCAGCAAATCTCCCATTTTAGAAACGTCAGACGAATAATTATCACCGACAAAGTATCTTATTCCCTTTTTTGTGGCACGCTCGAGCACTTTCTTTAGATTCGTAGAGGTGTAATCGATATTGACGAATTCAACGTCATTTGGCAGATCTTTCAAAGCAATCAAAAATCCGATTCTTGATCCCAGAGACGAATTCACTCGATCAATTGGCAAAAGGATTCCCACGATCGGTTCTTTATTTAACGTGTGAAAAAGCACCACCGTCGTTCCAACCACTACAAAAGTCGCCAGCACGATCAACCATTTCATTTTTTTGCTCATAAAACGTCTACTGTTTGCATCAGCGCTTGTTTCCTTTTCATCTGATTCATCTAAAAATTGAACATCACCTTTCCTTAGAAGATGAAAGTGCCCTCTTCGCCATTTCTGACGCTATGTAAGAGGCAACTTCAGATGGCATGGACCCGGCTCCAAAACCGGCATCGTATCCCAATTCAACGGCCAATTCGTGCGTAATTCTCGGTCCACCTGCTATGAGAAGAACGGATTTTCTCAAACCTTCTGCCTCCAATATATCAACAAGTTTGGTCATGTTCTTTATATGTATGTTTCTTTGGGTGACGATTTGAGAGATCAACACGATATCCGCTTTTGTTTCGCGAATCTTCTTTGCAAGATCGGTTGGTGAAACTTGACTTCCAAGATTGTGGACTTTGAACATCTTGTATCTTTCCAATCCTGAATCGCCGTGAAATCCCTTCATGTTGAGAATGGAATCCAACCCCACCGTATGAGCGTCTGTTCCAATGGTTGCACCTATCACAACGACAGGCCTTTTCACGTATTTTGAGATGTAATCGTTGACCTGTTCCATGTCCATCTTTGGAGCTTCCACTCCAATGGCTTTTATGGAGGTGTAATCTGCGTATTTCTCCAAATGCCCGTAAACTACGAAAAATGTGAAATTTTCTTTCAAATCCTGGGAAAAAACCACTTGAACTTCTGAAAGTCCCATTGAATTTGCCATTTGACGTGCAGCTTCTCGCCCGCGTGGTCCATCTGGGATCGGAAGGGTGAAAGAAAGTTGGACGGCTCCGTCGTCCATCTGGTCGCCGTAAGGCCTGAGATGGGTAAGATCCACTTTTTTAACGCTCACTTTTCCTCACCTTCCAATTCACTTTCCATCGTCTCGAACAACGGATTGTAGTAATCTTCTCCTTTTACGAAAACGCCATCGGCGCCTTTTCCTTCTTCCTTCTTTCTGGATATATCTCCAAAAGTTCCTTCTTCTATCGCGGACATCAATCCAACTTTTTTAACATGTTCCAAAAGTTCAACCGCATTTTCAAGAACTTCGTTCGCCCTCTTTTGGATGAAACCATCATCTTTGAACTCGATCTCTTTTCCCAGTGCCTTGGCGTTGTTAAAAACGTATTTCGCGTTTTCAATTGCCAAGTACCTGTCTTGAAGGAATGGTGTGTGTATGGCCTCGGTAAGCATTCCCAAAAGCTGTATCGACTGCCCGGTCATGATCGACACCAAGTTGTACAGCGTGTTCATTGCGTAGCCTTTGAATATGTCGCCGGTCATGTGACGTGTTGGCGGCATGTACTTTGGCGTGGCTCTTGGAAATAGCTCTCTTGTTAAAAGTGCATGCGCTATCTCGTAAAGGAGTCCGTTTTCAACATCGGGATCTATTTCAAAGGCATGGCCTATACCCATGTACTCCGGCTTCATATGACTTTTAAGGGCAAACTGTTCGTTTATAAGCTGAGATGTTGTAACCGTATGTGCCCTCGATATCGGATCGGATGTTTTTATGTAATTGTCTTCGCCGGTGTTTATCGTGATATGGGAGTAAGCGCAAACGAGACGCGATGTGTACTGATCTACAAAAGTTCTTAGCATGTTGATATTTCTAAACAGTATTCCGTACATGGAATCGTTTAAAAGAAAATCGAGGCCTTCCAACGCGCCCATGGCGCTGATTTCTGGCATACAAAGACCGGATGCGTAATTGGTAAGCCGCACGTACCTTCCAACTTCTTGGGCCGCTTCATCGAGAGCCTTACGCATTATTTTGAAATTTTCCTGCGTCGCGTACGTTCCGCCGTACCCCTCTGTTGTTGGACCGTAAGGTACGAAATCAAGGAGAGATTGCGCCGTCGATCTTATAACCGCTATGACGTCGGCCCCTTCTTTCGCAGCCGCTTTTGCTTGAAGCGCATCTTCATATATATTTCCAGTTGCAACTATAACGTACAAGTACGGTTGTGGTGGATCGCCAAGAGCCTTCAGCATTTCATCGCGCTCATCTCGTATTTTCCTTACATAGCTCAACGCTTTACCCGTCATTTCGTCTATTTTTTCTGCAACGACAGATTCTTTTTGAGGTGGAAGATCGATAAGCGAAAATTCTTTTCTTCCAACTGCTTCGGCCAATTCTTGTGGTGACACCTGTTTGGCCACGCAGCCGTTTGCGATCCAGTAAGCTATTCCTCGATTGAGCCCATTAGCTTTTTCAACATCACTTACGACGACGTTTGAGAGTGGAACCCCACTTTCGCTGATTCCATCTACACCGTAAAGCCTCGCAACTGTTCTTTCGACTGAAGTAGTGCTTCGAGCGTTTATGAATTTTTGGACGCCGTCAGTAACTTCTTTCGCGAATTCTCTTGCCTTCCTCACCAAATCTTGATTCAATTTAAGAGTCGGTTTATCATTCAATTTTCTTCCTCCTCTTTTTCTATGTTTTTAAAGTGTTTTTTCCAGATGTTTCATAACATCTTCAAGCGATAATTTCATTTGATTCCCATTTGACATATCTTTGAGAGTGTAAGTGCCGCTTTTAATCTCGTCTTCACCAACGACCAACACGTAGCGCGCCCCTTCTTTAGACGCGTTCTTGAATTGGGATTTCAGTTTTCTTCCCATCAAATCCACGTCAACGCTAAAAGTTTTGGAAAGCTCCCTTGAGATTTTTAAGGCGTGTGGTCGCTGTCCCTCACTCACCGTTACCACGTAAACATCCGGTATAGGCGGAGATGGAAGCTTATTTTCAGCTTTAAGGGCGATCATGATTCTTTCCATTCCCGCCGCAAAACCAACGGATGGGGTTGGCTTTCCGCCAAGCTCTTCAACAAGATGATCGTATCTTCCACCACCCAAAATGGCATCTTGCGCCCCAAGGGAAGGATACTTTATCTCAAAGACAGTTCGAGTGTAGTAATCCAGACCCCTCACAATTGATGGATCGATCTCGTATTCCAATCCAAGGGTATCAAGTAATCTTCGTACACCCTCAAAGTGTGATTTGCAGTCATCACACAGATAATCGATGATATTCGGGGCAGATTTCGCATATTCCACATCACGTTTACAATCCAAGAGCCTAAGAATGTTCTTGTCGTAGCGTGTTTGGCAGTCATCACAGAGTTTAGCAAGGATTGGTTTGTAATATTCCCTGAGGGCTTCTTTGTATCTTGGTCTGCATTTTTCGCAGCCTGTGGAGTTGATCTTCAACTTGAAATTGCTAAGCCCTATTGCCTTCAGACTCTCCGTCGCCATGAGTATAACCATAGCATCTGCGATTGGAAGTGGTGATCCGATAAGTTCCACACCATATTGATGAAACTGCCTCAGACGCCCTGCTTGTGGACGCTCATATCGAAACATCGACCCTATATAGAAAAATTTTTGAGGAAGCCCCTTGGAGTCAAGAGAATGTTCCACAAAAGCTCTCATAACCGAAGCAGTGCCTTCAGGACGGAGGGTTATAGATCTTCCACCTTTGTCCTCAAAGGTGTACATCTCTTTTTGAACTATATCAGTATCCGTGCCGACGCTTCTGTTAAAAAGTTCTGTCGCTTCAAAAATTGGAGTCCGTATCTCTAAAAAGCCAAGATTTTTTGCAACATTTCTGAACTTTTCTTCAACCCATTCCCAAATGTACAAATCTTCAATTACATCATTTGTGCCTTTTATTTTTTTGATCATGGTATTTCACCTACTTTTTTCGCGTTCCTGAATGAATCCATCGTACATACCTTTGAGTTTTTTGATATCTTCCCAAGTAAAGGCTTTGGGAGAGCCAGGTGCTTTTGAAGCGTTTCTGAGTAAATAACTTGGATGGAACATTGGAAATATCTTTATGCCACCTTTCCATTCGAAAAACTTTCCCCTTGCCGCAGTTATCGATTTTACCTCTTTGCCAAGAAAGAATTTCATCGCCGTTGCACCAAGTGGGACTATTATCTTTGGGTCTATCGTTGCTATTTGAGAAAGAAGATAAGGCGAACACGCTTCAACTTCATCTAACGCAGGTACCCTGTTGTTCGGTGGGCGGCATTTCACTATGTTGGCTATGTACAAATCTTTGCGATCGAAATCAACAGATTCGAGTATCTTGTCAAAGAGTTTTCCCGCCCTACCAACAAATGGCCTGCCACTTTTATCTTCTTCTTCGCCTGGGCCTTCTCCAACGAAGACTATTGGAGAATAAATACTGCCTTCCCCGGGTACCACATTCATTCGCGTTGTTGCGAGCTGACAGGCGCTGCAATTCTTTATCTTCTCAGTTATTTTTTCCATTATCTCTTCTCTTGTCAACAAAACACCTCCACATCTCATTATTTTACCACGGCAACGGCCATAACCGATAAAAACACCATCTGATA
>WGFY01000048.1 GCA_015491995.1 Mesoaciditoga sp. | reverse complement strand
TCGTAGGGGCAATTCATGAATTGCCCGTACAGAAGGCCGTTGGATTATCTACACAGAAAGCCATTGTTGAAAGCGCCATGGCACAAAATTCGCTTTTCAAATTTTCTGATTGGCTTGAAGAAGGATTGTACAACCTGCAAAACGAATAACCCTTTTCAAAGTAAAATCTTGATCTTTCTGGCGAAGTGAAAGTGATCCCAATTCACATTTTTTTAAGCATGGTATAGTGAACTTAGAATACGATTATTTGTGTTAGGTGAAATATTTCGTAGCCACTGTCGGGACTGTCCCAAAGTTGTCGGAGTTGTCGGCCTTGTCGGAGTGTTATAATAAAGTGAGGTGATGAAGAATCAATTTTCAAAATAATGAAAGAATACATGAGTGATATATCTTTGACGCAGATACAAAAAAAGGCTTTGGTCTCTATAAAAGATTTTGTTGGGAATCGTGAGGATATTCTTAAAATTTTAGATAAAAATTCGATCAAGAGAACAACGGCCTATTCAACTTTAGGTAGACTTGTATCTCTTGGCATGATAATAGAACGTCACGGAACTTACAGAATATCCGGTAAGGCAAAAATGTATACGTCCTCAATTGATTGAATTTGTCGGAGCTATCCCAAAGTTGACGGAGTTGTTGGCCTTGTCGGATAAGAAAGTTTGAAGTCAAGTCTTGTGTTTTGAATTCTTATTTTTTGATTTCGTAGGGGCAATTCATGAATTGCCCGTACAAAAGGCTGCTGAATTATCCATGCAAAAGGCTGTTGTATTGCCCGTACAGAAGGCTGTTGGATTATCCACGCAAAGAGTTATTGAATTATCTGAACGAAAAATCATTGATGTCGATACAGAAAATAATCAAATTACATGGGCGCAAATCACATTTGTTTATTGAATGGAGGAGAAAATGGAGAATAAACTTCCATATAGGCATTCCATTAGATTAGAAAATTACGATTATTCGCAATATGGGGCGTATTTCATCACGATTTGTACGTATAAGAAAAAAGAAATTTTTGGTAAAATTGTTGACGGAAAAATGATTTTGAATGAGTATGGGGAAATAGTGCTCAAAGTATGGGATACCATTTCAGAACATTTTAAAAATATTGAGTTAGATCAATTCGTTATAATGCCAAACCATATTCATGGAATCATAATTATAAATGAACACGTAGGGGCAATTCATGAATTGCCCGTACAAAAGGCTACTGAATTATCCATGCAAAAGGCCGTTGGATTATCCACGCAGAAATCGTTAAATAGCGCGCGCAATCGTCGAGTTGAGAGAAGAAAAATGCTGCTACCCAAAATTGTTGGATTTTTTAAGATGAACGTGTCAAAACTCATACATCTTAAAGGTATCACCAACGCTGTATGGCATCGCAATTACTATGAGCACGTCATATGTAAAGAACATGAATTAAACAAGATTCGAGAATATATATTTAACAATCCATTGAAATGGGAATTAGATCGTGAAAACCCTAAAAATTTTCAAAAAAGGAATGCTTTGGGATCTGATCTCGAGTTTTGATTTCGTAGGGGCAATTCATGAATTGCCCGTACAGAAGACTGTTGAATTACCCACACAGAAGGCTGTTAAATGACCAGCACAAAAGGCTGCTGTTGAAAGTGTTGTCTCTCAAAATTTGCTTTTCAAATTCTCTGGTTGGTTGCGTAACACACAAAACGTTGGAAATTGGTATTCATCTGGTGATGCGAAAATAATCCCAGCTCACGTTTTTGAAAGAGTAGCTTGTTATCCTTTAACTGCTCCACCAAGTAATCCTTTAACGAAATACTTTCCCATTATAAGGTAAACGATAATGGTTGGCAAAGCTGTTAGAAGCGCACCGGCCATCAATGTGTTCCACTGTGATATCATTGAGCCTTTAAGATTGTTAAGCATAACCGTTACAGGTCGTATATCGGGCATTGAACCAAGGGTTAAACCAAAGAGAAAATTATTCCATATATTTGTGAACTGCCATATAACGGCGACTACTATGCCAGGAATGGATATGGGTATCATGATTTTTGTATATATCTGCCACACGTTGGCACCATCAACTTTTCCAGCTTCTATTAGGCTCATGGGTACGGAACTGTAAAAATTTCTAAAGATCAACGTCGTTATTGGTATGCCATAGGCCGTGTGCGTTAGAATTAGAGACCATATGCTTCCATACAGGTGCACGGAAGCCATGAATTTAACCAATGGTATTAAAACCACTTGATATGGCAAAAACATGCCAAATAAAATGAAGAGAAAAACCATGTTCGCCCCTCTAAATTTGATCTTTGTCAGGGCAAACCCTCCTAACGATCCAAAAAAGACAGAAAATATAACAGCCGGTATTGTGAACTCAAAACTGTTGATAAAACCCTGTTTTAATCCACGCCACGCCATTACAAATCCAGACCAATCTATGCTAGTTGGTAAGCTCCACGAACTTGTTGAATATATCGCTGGAAGTGATTTCAGCGAAGTGACCACCAATAGATATATTGGAAAAAGGAAAAACATCGCTGCCACGATCAAAATTGCGTATATTCCAACTCTTGATAATTTCATGACTCTTCCTCCGTTATTTTCCCAGCTGTAAGAAGATAAGGCACAACTACTGCGAGTGTTAACAAGAAAATTATCACGGCGATTGCCGCACCTTGAGCAACGAAATTCTGCTTGAAGGCGGCTATGAACATGTAAACAGCTGGCATATCCGTTGCAAATGCAGGTCCTCCAGATGTCATAACCCAAATGATGTCAAACATCTGCAGAGAAAGTTGGACCATCAACACAAAGGCGGTGACAGTCGATGATTGAACCATTGGAATTATTATGTTCCAATAGAGTCTGAACCCATGAGCCCCATCCATTTTCGCCGCCTCTATGATCTCTTTAGGAATGCCTCTCAGGGCGGCAAGGTATATCGATGTTGTAAAACCGGTGTATTGCCATATCGTTG
This sequence comes from Mesoaciditoga sp., assembly GCA_015491995.1. Lineage (GTDB taxonomy): Bacteria > Thermotogota > Thermotogae > Mesoaciditogales > Mesoaciditogaceae > WGFY01. The sequence continues at coordinate 36,625 of WGFY01000048.1, read as the reverse complement.
CTATTATGATGGCTGGAAGGGCAAAAGACATACTTCCCAACCAATTAATCGTGGGTAGCCTCATCAATTTTAAAAATGCATCCACAGCACCGTTCGTGGGATCATAAAGCCACACCCAAACAGTTCCGGATACCACAAGTGATATCGCCATTGGAAGAAGGAAAACTGTCCTGAAAAAACTCTCGAATTTCACACCCTTGTTAAGCAAAGATGCGAGAAAGAAACCAAGTACCATCGATCCCAAAACGAAGAATGGTAAAAAAGTGAAATTGTTTATGAGATCCATTCGAAATCTCAGATTATTTACGAAAAGTGAGGAGTAGTTACTGAATCCTGCAAAGGACCAATTGGGTAGCAACGTGTTCCAATTTGTAAAGGAAACTGATACTGTCCATCCTATAAATGCGTAAACAAATATTCCAACCAGCATAACTGAAGGTAAAATAAAACCGATCGATACAAGTGATTTCTTGTTCATCATGATCCTCCAAAGATTAAAGGGAGGAGAGATTCTCTCCTCCCATATCAAATTCTCAGTGAACTAACTTTTGAGGAGTTAAATATCTAGAATTAACAGCGTTGAGATAGTTAACAGCTTGTTCAATTGACATGCTTGGGTGGTACTGAACGACGGTCAACGCGTTTTCCCATGCTGTAACGAATGGTGCTGGAGCTTCACTCCCGTGAACTGCTGAAGAGACAAGTACGTCTGTTTTGAGTTCTTTCATGTTGTTGACTTGAACTACATTGAAACCAGTTGTTGGAACGTCTGTTCTCGCGGGGATAGATCCTTTCAGTTGATTGAATATTGCTTGACCTTTGACAGTTGCGATCGTTTTGAGCCAATCGTAAGCGTAATCCTTTGCCGCACCTTTTAATCCCACTGGTACCGGGAAAGCATCTATCACTATATTATACACACCCTGGCTTCCAGGAACTGCAATTGCGCCGTAATCTACATTCGGCTTCATGCCTAATGCTATAAAATATCCGTTTGCCCAGTCACCCATGATGGTCATAGCGGCTTTACCTTTTGCCACCAATCCACAAGCTCCGTCCCAAGTAAGAGAGGCGTGATTTTCATTTGTGTAATTCTCCATTATATATCTGAAATCTTTGAGAGCTTCTTGAACTTTTGAATTTGAGTAATTCACTTTTCCCTCAAAGAAATCATCATAAGTTTTGGGACCCGATAAGGCAAGTAAGCCTTCCTCAAAAACCATTGCCGCTGGCCATTGGTTTCTATCACCAACTGCGAGAGGCGTGTATCCGGCAGCTTTTATTTTCTTCATCGTATTCATAAGGCCTTGAAATGTTGTCGGCACTTTCAATCCAAGTTTTTTGAATATAGATACGTTGTACCAAAGCATGTTCGCCCTGTGAATGTCCATTGGAACAGCGTAGAATTTGCCATTATAACTGCAAAGTTCTTGAATCCTTTTGGGAAAGACCTTTGTCCATCCTTCAGATTGCCACAAATTGGTTATTGGATCCAAAAGTTTTGCGCTTGCGTACTGGTACATTTCCCATCCAGCATGTACTTGAAATGTTGTTGGCGGAAGACCAGCGAATATCAACGATTTAATAGCCGCTTGCATGTTAACGCCTGCGCCACCTGCGACCGGGTTTTGCACGATTCTGATCTCTGGATAAAGTTGATGGAAATAATTAAGCTCAGTCGTTATGGCTTGTTTTTCTCCACCTGCAGTCCACCAATCGTAGATAGAAAATTGTGCTGCAACAACTGCGATAGATCCAACAAGTGTTAGGATCACGAACAGAATTCCTATTTTCTTCATTACCATCCCTCCTTAGATGTTTATGAAAATATCGGCTAATAGCCGTCAATTTTATGATACTTTTAACGTTTCTATCGTGTGCTCTATTGCCATTATGTTTCCACCAACGACAGAGGCATTTCTCCCGCTAAAAACAGTATCTCTAAAAATCACACCGTCTAAAGTTTTTGGCATCACCCGTTCAGAAACTCTCTCATGCAGCTCTTTGCCGAAGTTTTTCCATATCGAATCGGAATCTCCGCCGATGATGATGATCTTGGGATTGAAAGTGTTTACAATGTTGATAATGCCTATTGACAAGTAGTAGAGAAAGTTTTTTAAAGCTTTTCTTGCCATTTGATCTCCCAAGTTGTTTATTCTTATCAACGAATTGAATTTTTCAGCAAGGGTCTCTCCACTCAATTTTTTACCATTCATCTCATACTCAGCAACAGGTAGAAACAAAGAGGCAAAACGTTCAAGACATCCATAATTCCCGCAATGGCATCTTACATCAGATCTTGCTTCAACAACTGTATGACCCACTTCAGCACCTGCGAATCTTTCACCTCTCAAAATTTGATGATTAATTGTCACGCCTCCACCTATACCTTGGCTTACATAAAGAAAAAAGGCGTTTTCAGATTCTTTCACATCCTTTGAAACGGCACTTTCCGCAAGTATTGAAAGATTTGCTTCGTTATCGGCAAAAATAGGCTGCTGGGAGTGGATTAAATCACGTAACTTCACATTTTTCCAATTGAGATTTGGAGCGTATATGATCTCAGCTTTTTGAGGATCTACGATGCCCGGAAATGCAAAAACAACAGATGTACGTTTTGGATCAATTGGTTGCTCTTTGCCGATCAACTCTAAAAAATCATTGACATGTTCTATGAAATTCGAGAGTGTTCCTGTTGAAAATTTGTACAATTTCTTAGTCGATTTGTCAAGATAGCCAATTGCCACTTCCGTCTGTTCCACTCCAACATTGAAGACGATACTTGAGCAAAATTTTTTGGTCAAGAACAGGCTTGTCGCCTTTCTGCCAAGTGGGCTTGTTTGTACTTGATCACCTTCTTCGACAAAACCTATTCTCACAAGGTCGTAAATGATCCTCCCTATGGTACTCGGGGTTAGCCCCGTCATTCGAGAAAGCTCTATGCGAGTAAGAAATCCTTTTTCAACAAGAGTTTTTAGAATCAAACGTTCGTTCAACAATTTCATGCTTTGAGAATTTATTTTCATAAGCAGCCCCTAATATTTTTTTCGTTAAAATAATAAACTCTTCTTGTCATAAAAACAAGTCCGGCTTTTGCCGAATTTTCGCTGTTATCATCATTCATAAGAAGTTAACAGCTGAATGCTCGATTTTTCTTGAGATTACTCAAAAAAGCTTCGCTTTTGAGCCAAACATGGTGATTTTCACACTTTCAACATGTGATTTCCCAATTTCATCCACAATTGGGATTTGTATATTTTCTCCTTGACGTTTTTTATCTGCCTTAATCCACTTGTCAAGGTTAAAAAGCTCTACGTCGTCAAAATTCAATTTTTCAACGAGACTTTTTATTCTCTCAAAAACATAAGAGTTGAATTTTTGAGATTCGGCTATCATGCCAACGGCAACGGCATGACCGTGAGAAATTTCGTTGTTGCTTTCACTTTCAATGGCATAGGCGATTGTATGGCCAAAATTAAGGATATGTCTGATCCCTTTATCGAAAGGATCCAATCTACAAATTTCGAGTTTGTCCTTCACACAAAGGCCGATCATCTCATTCATACATTTGATGTCTCTCCTTAAAAGCCTTTCAATATTTGCTTCTATGTATTCAAACAGCGGATTCACGTAAACATCTGGCTTTCCAAACGAGCCAATTGAATTTTTAACGTCTTTGAAATTAATGACGAATTTCCCCCCGATCGATGCGTCTACCATTCCCAACAAAGTTGTTGAAATTAAATTGAATGGGATTCCTCTCATAAAGGTTAGAGAAGCAAAGCCCGCAGTATCTGTCGTCGTGCCTCCACCAACTTTCACACCCCCAACATCTGTCACCATATCTTGTGGGTAAAATTCCCTTGAAACGAGTTTGAAAGGCTTCAGCACAGTGATGATTTTCTCAACGCAGTTAAGAGCATCAAAAGATTCACGCCTTCCATAGACGTTATCTCCTATTATTCCAACGATTGTTTTTTCAGCGCCTCTGGATAGGTTAACGTCGAAACCGAACCCTTTGGCAAGATGTACAATCTTTACTCTTCGGTGCTTTTAGGCTTTAAAACGACTATCATCGTCATCATCTCCTTCTATTTTTAAAATAAAAAATTGGGGATTCCTTATTATGGAATCCCCGACTTGTGAACGAATTCAGTGCAAAATCATACACCGCACGCTACAATCGGGTGCGGAAATAATAGTAACCATAATTCACGTTAGACAAATTTGCTTTCATATTTCTCTCTCTTTTCTCAAAAAGAAATCTATTTGTTCAAAATTACACTTTTGAAATTGATTTGTCAAGTAATCGAATTGACTCATAAAAAATTCTTCACAAAGTGCCAAAATGTGCAGACAGTAGAGTGAAATAGCCTAAGGTGTTACACTTGTACAATTTAAAAGAATGGTTTGGAAAAGTACTTGCCATGAGGACATTTCATATGTTAGAATACATATGGTTAATTGCGCGGTAGTGTAATGGCAGCACACGGGATTTTGGATCCCGCCGTGGAGGTTCGAATCCTCCCCGCGCAGCCAGTGTAAGGATCGCATTTAGGTGGTTCGGTGCGATATCAAAACCCCTCAAAATGAGGGGAATGTTTTTTTTATCAACTTATCTCAAATAAGAGTTTGTTGCGCAGATGGTGAAGCCTTCTTTGAAATAAATTGGTCTTAGAATCGCAGCTGAATTGCTTTTGGACGTTGGTATAGGATTTGCAACAGTTAAAATGAAGTGACTTTGAAATAGAAGAGTAGTGTATAATACCCATGAAAAAATTAAAATGTGAGGTGAATTATGCCAAAAGCTGAAGGAAAAATTCTATCGTCAGAAGGAGAAAAAGCGATCGACAAAGAAATTTTAGAGACGATCGATTTCGAAAACGAAGATGGTGAGATCGTTCGATGCGAAACGGATGAATTCACAGCGGTGTGTCCTTTTTCTGGATTGCCGGATATTGGACATATAACAATAGAATACATCCCAACAAATAAAATCGTAGAGTTGAAATCTTTGAAATATTATTTCATTTCTTTCAGAAATGTCGGAGTTTACCAAGAGCGCGCAACACAAAGAATTTTTGATGATCTTTACAACTTGCTTAAGCCAAATTGGATGAAGATCATGATGATCTACAACACACGTGGTGGCATAGACGTTACCACCGTTATAGAGAAGGGAGAAAGAAAACGAAAGTAGATCAAAAAAAGATCACGTTACTTTATGTGGGATTGGCCACCGCGTTTGTGACGTGCTTGATCGTTGCCAATGTTACAGCAGGAAGGCTGGTTGACTTTTGGGGTGTGGCACTTCCTGGCGCCGTTTTGATTTTTCCAATTTCTTACATATTTGGTGACGTCTTGACAGAAGTTTACGGCTTTAAAAGATCACGTCTTGTCATATGGTTAGGACTTGGTGCAAATGTTTTTATGGCGTTATTTTTCTTACTTATAAACGCGCTGCCTGCTCCAATTTGGTGGCAAACTCAAGCAAAATCTTACAATTTGGTGCTTGGACTTGCACCTCGTGCCGTTTTGGCATCCATAACGGCTTATTTTGTTGGAGAGTATTTGAATTCGCTTGTTTTAAGCAAGATGAAGATACTCACCAAAGGGAAATGGCTTTGGACACGTACCATAGGCTCTACAATCGTTGGAGAGGGTGCCGACACGTTGATATTCATCTCAATTGCCTTTGCTGGTCTGATGCCGCTTCGTAATCTTCTCTTTCTGATTTTGGCTCAGTATATCTTCAAGGTGGCTTACGAAATCGCGGCAACCCCCTTGACTTATTTAGTGATCTTTAAAATAAAGAAGATCGAAGGAATTGATACATACGATTATGGAGAAAAGTACAATCCCATAGGATTGAAAATAGATGGCTGATCTTTCTTCCAAATAGACTGACAAATTCGGTATCAATCATCAAGTAAGAATTTATCCCCTTCATTTTTTCGAAGGGGATTAGCCATCTCATTTTTTAGTTTAACAGAGAAAAAAAGAGGAAATCTGAGATAACATTAGAGAATCTAAGGTAATTGCTTTTAAACGGGCTAAATGCCATTAAACTCTTCTTCAATGGATTTGCTATCTTCTAAAATTAATATTATTATCAGAGTAAACGTTTACTTTAAATTTGACGAAAATTAGAATTAAATTGGAAAATTTGAGAAAGAGTATGAAGAGGTGAGATATATGAACAAGATAAAAGTCGGAATAATGACTTTCTCAGATGGTAGGCCAAATGTTAACGAAGAATTGTTGGAGATAAACAAGAAATTCCAATCTTCAATAGCAAAAGAACTCGAATCCACTGGTGAAATAGAGATAATAGAGTCTGAAGATATAATTTCAAAGCCTTCTCTTGCAAAAAAAGAGGCCTTGAGGTTGCGTAACCTTGGTACCGAGTTAACCATATTCAATTACGCGGTGTGGGCTTTTCCACATTTTTCTGTCATGGCAAGTAAGTTCGCACCGTCCCCCTTTCTTTTGTTTGGAAATATAAACCCTCAATACCCTGGAATGGTTGGGATGCTTGCCGCAGCTGGTGCGCTTGATCAAACTGGAGTTGTGCACAAAAGATTGTGGGGAAATATTAAGGATAAATCTGTCCTTGGAAATGCTCTCTCTTTCATACGAGCTGCGGCGGCTTTCAACTCTTTAAAAGGTCAAAGATATGGGATGATAGGCGGACGCCCAATGGGCATGTACACAACAGTCCCGAGCGTGGATCTTTGGAATTCCGTTTTCGGAATAGACGTTGAGCATATCGATCAGTATGAAGTCATAAGACTGTCGAATGAAGTTCCAGAATCACGTGCGGAAAGAGGATTGAAATGGCTCGAAAAAAAGGTGAAGAAAATTCGCTACGATGGCAAGCAACTCACCCCTAAAAAGTTGAAAACACAGATCAAAAGTTATCATGCCATTCAGCGTATCGTAGAAGAGAATGAACTGGATTTTGCTGGAATAAAGGGACAACCTGAGTTGACGAATAACTTCGTTACAATGGATGTCGCCGAAGCGTTCATGAACGATCCGTATGACTGGGAAGGCTCACACGAACCTTTTATCCTTGCAACGGAAGCCGATTCGGATGGCGCTTTGACGATGCAAATTCTCAAAACGATCGCTAAAACGCCTGTGCTGTTTGCCGATGTACGCCATTATGATGCGAAAGACAATTTCTTCGATCTTTGTAATTCAGGTGAACATGCAACGTACTTCGCTGGAAAATCATTCGATCCGGATGAGAATTTGAAAAATGTCGAATTCTATCCTGAAGGATTCTATTTTCCTGCTGGTGGCGCATCGGTAAGACATATAGCCAAAAGTGGACATGTTACCCTTGCAAGGCTTGCACGAAAGAACGGAAAGTATTGGATGGCAATACTCCCAGCAGAGTTCCTCGATTTCGGAGAAGAAAAAAATGAAGAAAAAGCGCGCGCCACACAGGTTGAATGGCCACACGCGTTTGCCAGGTTAAAAGTCGATGCACAAGAATTTCTCTCGACATACGACTCAAATCACACTCATGGTGTTTACGGTGATCATGTTGGTGAACTGATTGATTTTTGTAAGATCGCAAAAATAGGCTACAAAATCTATGGAGAAAATCAATGAGATACTTTCTCGGCATAGATATAGGGACCAGTTCTACAAAAGCGGTAATGGCAGATGAAAATTTGAAAATATTGGCGCAAGCGAAATCGAAAAATTATGATGTTGAAATGCCACATCCAATGTGGGCACAGCAAAATGCAGGTGTGTGGATAAATGGGTTGATCGAAGCTACAAAGCAAGTCGTTGAAGATGCGCAAGTTGATAACGTTGAAGCCATGTGCATCAGTGGACTCTACGGCGGATCAGGTGTTCCTGTTGATTCTAACATGGAACCCATAGGTCCAGCGCTTATATGGATGGACAAGCGTGCCACAGAAGAAACCGAATGGGTTAAAGAGCATATAGGTGTTGACAAGCTTTTCGGGATCACGGGAAATTACGTGGATCCGTACTTTGGATTCACAAAGATACTGTGGCTGAAGAATCACCATCCCGATTGGGAAAAATTCAATTTGTTGCTTTCTCCAAAAGATTACGTGATCTTCAAGCTCACGGATCGAATAGCAACCGATTACTCTTCTGCTGGAAACATCGGTGGAATATTCGATCTCAAAAAAAGAAAATGGTCAGATGAGTTGCTGAAGGAAATGGATATTCCCCGTTATCTTTTCCCTGACAGGATAATTCCATCTAACGTTATCGTTGGAAATCTGAATTCGAAGTTCGCTTCACTCCTTGGAATGAAAGAAGGAACCCCTGTTGTTTGTGGTGGAATAGATGCGGCTGTTGCAACTTACGCTGCCGGTGTGGAAAAAAGTGGTCAGCATGTCGCGATGATAGGAACATCGATGTGTTGGGGAACAATTCATGATGGAAGATACCTCACTCCGAAAATGGTGAACATGCCCTACGTTATCAACCCTCTGAATACCATCTATTCTTTTGGAGGTGCTACCACTGCTGGTGCCGTAATTGAATGGTTTAGAAAAGAATTTGCACCGGACAAAACTTTAGAAGAATTGGAAGAAGAAGCGAAAAAAATCTCTTCTGGATCGGAAGGCGTTGTTGTAGAGCCCTATTTCATGGGTGAGCGTGCACCGATATGGAATCCGAATCTTCGCGGTTCTATAAATGGTCTAACACTCTCGACAACTCGTGGCCATGTTTACAAAGCATTTTTGGAGTCGATAGCGAACTCGTTGAAGCTAAATGTAAATGTGGCTGAAGAAACAGGAATCCCCTTGAAAGATGATATTTACGTCGTTGGTGGCGCGACTAAGAGTAAGTTGTGGATGAAAATCATATCTGAAACTCTTGGGATGAAGGTTAAGACTCTTAGATCATTTCTGGACGCCCCAATAGGCGATGTTAAACTGGCAATTATAAAGGAGATGTAAAGAATGCTTGAAGGTGTGATCGCCGCTCATTTAACGTTATTCAAAGGAAATGGAGATATAGATTACAAAGAAATGGAAAAATATTTTGATTTTTTACATCGAAAGGGTGTAAACGGTATATTTGCATGTGGAACCACATCAGAAGGCCTTTTAATGTCAACAAAAGAAAGAGAAGAAATTTTCAAAATTTCAAAATCTGTAGTTGGCAGCGATATAAAAGTTATTGCTAACTGCAGCAGCTTAAGGATTGAAGAAGTCAAAACACTTATATCCATTGCTGAGAAGACCGGAGATGATGCAATCGCGATTTTACCTCCTTTGTATTACAGAGTTTCTGAAGATGAGATGATGAATTATTTCTCTGAAGTTATTGAGTTCGCTTCTGATATTCCTGTTTATATTTACAACATACCATCGTTGGCAGTTAATTCGGTAAATACGAAGATTATTCGTGAGCTTTTGAAAAAATTTGATAATTTCTTTGGAATGAAAGATAGCAGTGGTGATTTTGGAAGTATCGTAAAATTCTTGAAATTGAGGCAGGAATTTCCGAGATTTGAAATTGCGGTTGGATTCGACGGGGCTTTTTCAGCATGTCTCTTTGAAGGAGTCAACGGAACAGTCAGCGGAACTGCAGCGGTCTTCCCGGAAATCTTTGTCAAAGTTTATTCCCTATTCAAAAATGGAAAATTAGAGCAAGTTCAAAGAACTCAAAAAAAGCTTTTGAAAATATCCGAGTCCATTGGTGAAGGATACAGTATATCTATCTTAAAAAAAGCTTTAAAATTTAGAGGATTTGGAAATGGAAATATGCGATTGCCACTTATTAAATCAAAAAGCACTTCTCTCAAACAGAAAGTTGAGCAAGATGAGCTGGAAATTAAAGGGATCTTCTGATCCCATTTCAACAAATAAGGAGGGGTTTTGATGAAATTCAAATTGGTGATGTTTTTCGCGTTTGCCATTTTAATGGTCGGTGTTCTTTCGATGGCACAACCTCTGCAGCTTGTTTTTTGGGGTGGATGGACCGGCCCAGACGGTAATGTGATGCGTCAATTGGTCACTGAATACAACGGTGGTCACCCTGATGTCCACGTTACTTTGACAACCATGCAATGGACACCTCTATTTACAAAATTTTTGGTGTCTTCAAGAGGAGGGCAATCACCGAATATATTGGCTATGCATGGACCAGATATTCCGGAATTTGCCTCTTACGGGCTTCTCACTCCTATTGGAAATGTGATAGAAGAAAATGGCTTCAAATCTTCTCAATTTGCTCCAGCAGCATGGAGTGGCACTTTTTATCATGGAAAACAGTATGCATTTCCTCTCGATTTACACATGAATGCCATATATTACAACAAAAAACTTTTTAGAAAAGCTGGTATAACACTTCCTACTGGTTGGATAACTGGTAAAGAATTTCTGAATATGGCGATCAAACTCACGATTGATAAAAACGGTAAACATCCAGGGGAACCCGGATTCGATCCAAATAACATAACACAATATGGAATTGCTCTATACTCTCTTAATTGGCATGGGTTTTTGGAGTGGTATGAGCTTTTAAGACAGCAAGGATACGAATTCCTCAATTCCTCAATGAACAAAGTAGGCTATCCCTTAAGCGCTGGTCAGAAAGCGTGGAGTTGGCTCCAAGATCTGTTTTTCAAATATCATGTTGCTCCAATAGGGGCAAACAGCCCGCTTCAAGATTTTTTAATTGGGAAAACAGCTATGCTTGAAGATGGTCCATGGGAAATACCTGCAATGACAGCACAAAAGGGTCTTGAATGGGATACGTTCCCAATTCCTCAAGTCTTCAAACATAAAGCTGTTTGGGGAAGTGGCCATGTTTTAACAATACCAATTCATCAAGACAAAAAACATATGAAAGCAGCCGAGAATTTTGTAACTTGGTTGGTAAAACATTCAGACAAATGGGCTCTTTCCGGTAACATACCAGCATACAATTCGGCCAGGGAATTCGCACGCACACTTCCAGGGCGTACCGGATTTTTGGAATCTACTCCGTATGAAACCATGCTTCCAAGAATACCAAAAGAATCACAAGTCTTCTCTTCTGCATCTGTAAGCCCTATAGTTGTTGCCGGACAAAACATTCTCATGAGAAATAAAGATATATTGCCCGTTATGAAATGGATGAACCAGCAAATAGATATGATCTTTACTCAATGAATTAAATTTACTTTACATTGGAGCCGTGAAATTTTCGCGGCTCCAAGTAATAAAAAATAGAAATCAGGTGAAAAAGAAGAAGATGATCAACAAAAAAAGATCTTATCGAATTATTCCATACCTCTTTTTAATTCCATATCTTTTTGCATTTATCGCTTTTCGTTTTGGCCCCTCTTTAGCAGGTTTTTTTGTGAGTCTTACAAAATGGAATATAGTTGGTCAAGCAAAATTTGTTGGATTGCAGAATTTCATAGATCTTTTTCGTGATACGAATTTCACAAGAAGTCTTGTGAACACCTTGTACTTCATGTTCTTAACTGTTCCTGCTCTAGTTATCGGTGGGTTACTGATCGCTATGCTTGTGGATCAATCTCTAAAAGGGCGTGTTGTTACAAGAACACTCGTTTTTATGCCATATGTCATAATGTCTACCGTTGTGGGTGTTATTTGGCTGTGGATACTCGATGCCCGTTTTGGCATATTGAATTATTATTTGAGTTTTTTAGGCATACGACCAATCGCATGGTTATCAAGCGTTAACTGGGCGATGCCTGCAGTCGCAATTGCTACCATATGGTGGACGATAGGGTTTAATATGATATTATTTCTTGCAGGATTGCAAGATATACCAAACGAATTGAAAGAAGCTGCTCGTATTGATGGTGCATCAAGTTGGCAGGTGTTTTGGAGCATAACATTTCCGCTTTTAAGCCCAACGATGATAGTTGTCGTAATGCTCACTCTCATAAACACCTTCCAAGTTTTTGCTCAAGTTTACGTTATGACCGGTGGTGGACCTGCAATGGCAACACTTACCGTGGTCCAATATATGTACGTTCAGTCATTCCAATATTACAGATTAGGATATGGTTCGGCTATAGCGTATGTTGTTTTCATTTTCCTGATAGCCTTTATTTTATTAGAAAGGAAGCTCTTGAAGAGATCTGGTGATCTGAATTGAATGAAAAAAAGAAAAAACGCGTTGTAAGAGCGTTGCTTTATCTCTTTATGATCATTTGTATAATAGTGTCCTTTGCCCCTATTCTCTGGATGAGTGTTAGCGCTTTTAAACCAGAAGGAGAAATATTAAGTTATCCGCCACAATGGATTCCATTGCACCCTACATGGTCAAATTTTGCTTATGTCTTGAAAAATTTTAACTTTGCCCGTTGGACTTTTAACAGTGTGTTCGCAGCTTTAATGGCTACAATAATTGTCATACTCATAGATTCTCTCGCAGCTTTTGCTTTTTCCAAAATGAAATTTCGTGGTAGTAAAACACTTTACGCCATAATTTTATCTATGCTTATGGTTCCCATACAGGTTACAATTGTTCCGTTGTACTTGATGTTTGCAGATGTAAATTTGTTAAACACCATCACGGCTTTGATCCTACCAACGACTGGAAATGTCACAGGTGTTTTCATACTGACAAACTTCTTTAGAAGCGTACCTGAAAACCTTTTAGATGCTGCCATAGTTGATGGGGCTGGAAGTTTTAGAATCTGGTGGTCTATCATGTTACCCTTAGCGAGACCGTCCATCAGTGCAGTGGCAATAATAACATTTATGAGTAACTGGACAAATTTCCTATGGCCACTGATTTCCGTAAGTTCAGACGCCTCTAGGACACTTCCTGTTGGAATAGCACAATTTTTTGGTGGACAAAGCGGTGTGAGTGGTTCCGCACCTCAATATGGGCCAGCTATGGCTGCAGCATTGATGGCAACACTTCCAGCAATTGCCATATTTCTCTTCTTACAACGTTATTTTGTAAAAGGTGTTATGATGACAGGTATAAAGGGGTAAAAAACGTTGTTGTCTGAGATGAAATAACTCGTAAAAGATCCACAAAAAAGTGGTGACAAATGCATAACAAAGTAGCGATCATAGGTGAAAATCTTGTCGATCTTTTTAAAATAGATGGCAAATTTGAAACACATCCCGGCGGCTCTCCATTGAACATGGCCGTTGGTCTTTCTCGGCTTGGCGAAAATGTAAGCTACATCACAAAATTTTCTTACGACTTTTTTGGCAAAATGCTCAAAGAAACTTTGGAATTGGAAAAAATAGACTTATCGTCTTGCACAACTGATGATAAACTACACACAACACTTGCTTTTGCGTTTGTAGACGAAAACAAGATCCCTGCCTTTGAAATATGGAATCGATGCACGGCAGATGGATCTCTCACGTGGAAAGAACTTTCAAAAATAAGGTTGAGCAGTTTCGATGCTGTTGGTTTTGGATCCATTCTTCTGGCAACACCTGCGGCCGAAGATGTTTTGAAGTTCGTGAAGAAAGCTAAAGAAGCCGGAAAATTCGTCACATTCGATCCGAATTACAGGCCTAAAGTTTCAGATGATGAAAGAGCCTACACTGAAAATCTTGTAAAGGGCTGGAAATTGTCTGATATTGTCAAATGTAGTTTTGAGGACGCTAAAGCGATTTTCAATCTTGAGGATTTGAAAAGCATTTTTGATAAAATAAAGCAGTTGAAAATTAAAGCTGTCGTCACCTATGGTGAAAAGGGTGCTTATGTTGTTGAAAAAGAAGTTATACATATTCCTGCATACAAAACTCGAATAATCGATACAACTGGGTGTGGAGATGCGTTTATGGCTGGAATGGTTCATCAGCTTGCTAAAAGAAAATTTTCAACAGACAAGAAAAATATCATGGAGGCAGCCGAATTTGGTGCTGCAACGGCAGCCATGGCGGCGCAGAAAATTGGGGCGATAACCTCATTTCCAAGAATAGGAGAAGTTAAACAATTTTTGAGAGGCGTGAATTAATTGGTCAGCATAAAAGACATAGCTAAGAGCCTTGGAGTGTCCACCGCGACCGTCTCAAAGGCTCTTAACAACAAAATCGGCGTTAGCAAAGAGATAAGATTAAGAGTACTCAACAAAGCTAAGGAGCTTGGTTACATAACCAACAATCTTGCAAGAGGGATGAAAACTTCAAAAACTTTCACCATCGGGGTTTTGATATCGGATATAACCAATCCGTTTTTCAGCGAAGTCATACTTTCAATGGAAAGGGTTTTGTATGCAAAAAAATATAATCTCATAATCTGTAACGTTGGTGAAAACTCTGAGCGAGAGCGAGAGTATCTTGAATTGCTCGTATCAAAGAAAGTTGATGGAATTATAGCCGCTCCAACTGCAGATGGGCAAAACATGTCGGTCTACAGAAACCTTATTCGCCATGGCATGAAAATTGTTCTTTTTGATCGCCTTATTTCAAAAATAGAAACCGATTTCGTTGTCATAGACAACAAAGCGGCGATTTACGATGTGGTTCGTTATCTTGCAAAAATGGGACATCGGAAGATAGGGGTTATATATGGAATAGAGAGCAGTTACACAGGATGTGAAAGATTGAAGGGATTTCGAGAGGCTGTTAAAGACTTGGGACTTGAAAGCCATGAAGAATGGATAAAAAGCGGTTATTTCATGGAATCAGAATCCCACAAATGTGCACTTGATATCTTAAAAGAAAAAGAACGGCCGACGGCGATGATCGCAACGAATGATTTCACAACTCTTGGAATAATGAGAGCAGCTAAGGAAATAGGCTTAAAGATTCCAAGGGATCTTTCTGTAATTGGCTTCGACGATTTGGAGTGGATGAGCATCTATTCACCACCTATAACCACCATATCGCAACCGACAGATGTGATTGGCATGAGCGCGGCAACACTTCTTCTTGATAGAATTGAAAATAATGATACGCGAAGACCACGCCATGTTATCTTAAAAGCGACGTTGATTGAGAGAGAGTCCGTTTCAAAAATCCAAACACGTAACGTGTAAAATTCGGATTCATTCACCACCGCTTTTATTTCAAGTACCTATTTTTATCCTTCATTCAAATTCTTCAAGAGAGCATTTCTGAATATCCGTCAAAGATTTTAGTTTCATAGTTCATTTATCCACTTATTTTTTTGTTGAAAAGTGAACTGTTTTTCTTACACCCATTATAAACGACGGAATTCCCACAAAAATGATGATAAATAGCGTCTCAATGAGATTTTAAAAGGAATTAGGCTTAGAATGTCTTACATCTACATTAATCGTCTGTATCTATTCAAAATAAAAGATAATTGCGTTTGACTTTTTGGTAATAAAAAGTTAGTATTGTCTTGAAAACGTTTTCTTGGAGGTTTAGATGGCCAACATAAAAGATGTGGCGAAAATGGCAAATGTTTCCATTTCAACCGTTTCAAGAGTTATAAATGGAACGGCAAATGTGCGCCAAGAGTTGAGAAAAAAGGTAATGAAAGCGATCAACGAACTGAATTACAGGTCAAATCCGTTGGCACGTGGCTTGAAGGGATTCCCAACGAGAACACTGGGTTTGATAATTCCAAATATCGAAAATCCTTTTTTCCCTGCAATGGTAAGAGGAGTTCAGGATGTTGCCAACAGGAATGGATATGCGATTTTCTTGTGCAACACAGATGAAGATCCGCAGTTGGAAGAAATACAGTATTTTCTTTTACTTGAAAAGAAGATAGATGGACTGTTGTTGGTAGTTTCTTCGATGAACGTTTCATTTTTAGACAAAGAGCCACATGCTCCCGTTGTTCTGTTGGATAGATACGTTGAAAACAGCGATTTATCTTACGTTGTTGTAGACCATAAAATGGGAATGAATTTAGTTTTGAAACATCTTGAAAACATCGGAAGAAAAAAAGTGGTTTTTCTCGGTTCAAAAGATGTAACATCTGGAGCCAAAGAGCGCTTAGAATCTTTTGTTGAATATTTCAAAGGAGTTGCGAACTTGAAGACGGGGATATTCTTTGGAGAATATTCTGAAAAAAGTGGTGCATACATGACTCAAAAACTTTTGAGTAAACGTATAGACTTCGATGCCATCGTTTGTGGCAACGATTTGATAGCATTTGGAGCCATAAAAGTTTTAAAAAATCATGGAGTAAATATTCCTGATGATGTATCAGTCGTGGGATACGATGATATATTTTTTTCGGCTTATCATTCTCCAAAACTCACAACTGTTCATCAGCCAACTTATGAATTGGGAGAAATAGCGGCTCATCTCATCATAGATGAAATCGAAAAGAAAGAACATGAACCCAAGAAGCATATAAGGTTAGAGCCCCGATTGATTGTGAGAGAAACAAGCATTTCAGGGAGGATAAAAAATGTCAATTCTTAAAATTGAGGGAATACACAAATCATTTTCCGGGGTGGAAGTTTTGAGAGATATAAATCTTGAGGTGGAAAAGGGTGAAATTCATGCAATAGTCGGTGAAAATGGCGCCGGCAAATCCACTCTTATGAAAATCATATCGGGTGAATATGAGCCAACTGCTGGAAAAATTTTTGTCAAGAGTGAGGAGAAAAGGTTTTCATCGCCACTCGACGCCATACAAGACGGCATTTCACTGATCCACCAAGAATTTAGCCTTGTTCCTCAATTAACAGTTTGTGAGAATATATACCTTGGTAAAGAGCCTACTAAGAATGTATTCTTCTTTAAAATCGTTAACCATATCAAAATGGTTGAGGATTCAAGATCAGTTCTTAGCAATTTGGAAGCTTCTCACATAAACACGCAAAGCAAGATCAAAGATCTTAGTGTGGCAGACAAGCAGCTTGTTGAAATTGCAAAAGCCCTTTCTTTCAATTCCGAAATTTTGATAATGGATGAACCTACAGCAGCACTCACGCTTAAAGAGACCGATACTCTTTTTGCCATCCTTAAACGGTTAAAAGAAAACGGTGTCACGATACTTTTCATATCCCACAGATTGGAAGAGATATTCGAGATAGCTGATAGGGTAACCGTTTTAAGAAATGGTGAGCATATCACCACCAAAAACATTTCCGATGTCAGCATGGAAGAAATTGTGCGAATGATGGTTGGAAGAAGCATGAAAAACAGATTTCCACCCAAAGTGGATCATAAAGTGGGTGCGGTTGTTTTGAAAGTTGAAGGGACAACATCTGAACCTCACTTCAGGAATGTGAGCTTTGAACTTAGAAAAGGAGAAATATTAGGCATAGCTGGTCTCGTTGGATGTGGGAATTCTCAACTTGGAGAAAGCTTGTTCGGGTTAAAAGATATGGAAGGGAAAATGTATTTAGATAGTGTGGAGATAAAAATAAAGGAACCAACTGATGCGATAACACATAGAATATTTCTGGTCCCTGAAGATAGGCACACACTTGGACTAATTCTTCAAAGAGATGTGAAAGAAAACCATTCCTTGCCAAATCTTGATTTTTTATCTCGGTTTGGGTTCATAAAAAGAAGGAAAGAAAAGAAATCCGTTATGGCAACCGTTGAATATCTGAATACCAAAATCACAAGTATAAATCAACGCGTCGAAAACCTCAGCGGTGGAAATCAGCAAAAGGTCGTGTTGGGGAAGTGGTTAGCGCGATCTCCTAAAATTCTAATCTTAGATGAACCAACAAGAGGAATAGATGTAGGATCCAAGTATGAGATATACAAGTTCATATACGATCAAGCTTTCAAGGGAATTTCAATAATAATAATCTCATCCGAAATGGAAGAAGTCATCAATTTGAGTGACAGAATTTTGGTTATGAGTGAAGGACGTATCACAGGTGAATTGAGTCCGAGTGAAGCAACTCAAGAAAGAATACTTGCATTGGCTGTCAAGAGAAAGGAGGATTAAGATGGAAAAAATGGATTCCAGTTTTGTTAGAAAATACGGTGTTATCTTGGGTTTGGTGGGAATTATAGCATTCTTTGCCTTTGAATCTCCAAAGTATTTCTTCACATTTTCCAATTTCATGCTTATATCCAAACAATCCTCTATAAACGCCCTTCTTGCTATAGGACAGATGTTTGTAATATTAACGGCTGGCATCGATCTCTCGGTGGGATCTATGATTGGATTATCAGGAGCTATAGCGGCAGGAACTATAGTAGCAACGGGCAATGTTTTGATAGGAATTTTGGCAGGTTTAGGAATAGGAGCCGGCTTAGGAGCAGTTAATGGAATTATAGTGTCGTTGGCGAAAGTGCCGGCATTCATAACAACACTTGCCACCATGTCCGCCATAGCTGGGATCACTTTGATATATACAAACGGCCAACCAATTTGGGATCTTCCCCATTCTTTTATGTACTTTGGACAAGGATACTTGTTAGGGATACCGTTTCCCGTCATCGTGATGACGATAGTGTTTGCTGTAGCGTGGATAATTCTCGCCCTCAGTCGATATGGTAGACATGTTTACGCTGTTGGTGGAAACATTCGTGCATCACGTGCTGCCGGTATAAAAATAAATAGCGTCCTTATCAGTGTTTATACCATTAGCGGATTTTTAGCGGCATTGGCTGGAATCGTATTAGCATCGAGATTGGGTACGGCTGAACCAACGGCGGGACGTGGTTACGAACTTGATTCAATAGCGGCAGTTGTTTTAGGAGGAACTAGCCTTTTTGGAGGAGAAGGCTGGATAGTTGGAACTCTGGTTGGTGCTTACATAATAGGAATTTTGAACAATGGAATGACGATCATGAACATTTCTCCTTATTATCAAGAAGTGGTAAAAGGATTGGTTATTCTCTTGGCTGTTATGCTCACAAGTTTCGGAAAGAAATACTGGAACGAATAATTTGTATTTTAAAAGGGGGAAACCCCCCTTTGAATTTAAAAATTTTTTAGGAGGTGTCTGAAGTGAGAAAGTATATCGTATTAGTCGCATTGTTGGTAGGTTTAACCATTTTTTCTTTGGCTTTAACCGTTGGATTTTGTGTTTCAACACTCAACAACCCTTTCTTCGTCTCATTTACGAATGGAGCTAAGGCTGAAGCTCAAACACTTGGCGTTGAGCTCATCGTCTTGAACGCACAAAACAGTAACAACACTCAGTACAATCAGGTTGAAGATCTGATTCAAAGAAAAGTTGATGCAATTATTCTTAACCCAACCGATACAGACGCGTTGATTCCAGCTGTAAAAGACGCGAACAAAGCTGGTATACCAGTTATCACCCTTGACAGATCTGTGAACGGCGGAAAGGTTGCCGTATTTATAGCTTCTGATAACGTTGCAGGCGGAAGAATGGCAGCTGAATACATAGTTAAAGTTCTTAAGGGTAAAGGGGAAATTGTGCTGCTTAGAGGAATACCAGGAGCTTCTGCAACTCGTGAAAGAACCAAAGGATTTATGGATTTCATTTCAAAACATCCTGGTATCAAAATAGTTGCCGATCAGACCGCGAATTTTGATATGGCCCAGGGACTATCCGTAACGGAGTCTATACTTGTCGCTCATCCGCAAATAGATGCGATTTTTGCGGAAAATGATTCTATGGCCCTTGGTGCGATCAGAGCTATAAAGTCATCCGGACGCAAAGGAATAATAGTAGTTGGATTTGATGGAATACCTCAAGGCATTCAGGCTGTTAAAGATGGCGATGAAGCTCTTGATGTTGCTCAGCAACCGTATAAAATGGGAGCGTTGGGTGTATCGGCAGCATATTTTGTTACTCAGGGATTAAATTTCGCACCTTCGCACCTTGCTATGCCACTCTTTCCGCTTACAAAAAATAATGTTGATCAGTGGACTAAATCCTCTCATTGATAAAAATTCATGTCTCTAAAAGCCCCTGAAAGGGGCTTTTTTGTTGTATCTTTCTTTTTCTCTCTCACGTTGTGCATGAAGATTAGAGCCATTTCCATGATAAGAAGTAATATAATGGAGACATGAAAAGACCAGTGAAGATTGTGTTTTGATCACCACAGGCGCACGCATCTCCAACTGAGAAGGCAATCGAAAAACGACAACTACGATGACTGAATGTCGATAACACCACGCAGAAACTGTCGGAAATAACTCTGCAGAAACAATGCAAGACAGTCTAATGTCAGAGGTAGCTGTCTGTGAAACAGAAAACTTTGCCATCTATAAGATGGAGTAGTTCACTTAAGACGTTTTGGTGGTAAAATTTCTATGTACTATGTAGAGTTTTTCTAATAGGTGAGGAGAGGTGAAATTGATGGAAATACCAGACAAAATGAGAGCCATCATAAAGGAGAAAGCAGGACGTGGGGCAAAGTTTGTGATGAAGGAGGTTCCAAAGGATCTTGGATCACATGATGTGCTCGTGAAAGTCTATGCGGCGTCTATATGTGGAACAGATCTTCATATTTATCTTTGGAACAAGTGGGCTCAAGAGCATATAAAACCACCGCAGACTATGGGGCACGAATTTTCAGGAAAGGTTGTGGCTGTGGGTAAAGACGTCAGCATGGTTAAAATAGGAGATTTTGTTTCATCAGAAACTCACATTCCTTGTGGAAAATGTAAACAGTGTAGGACCGGTAACATGCACGTGTGCCAGCATCTGCAGATCTTAGGAGTTGATAGAGATGGAGCGTTTGCAGATTACATAAGAGTTCCAGAAATAGTGCTTTGGAAAAACGACCCTTCTATACCTCATATATGGGCTTCTGTTCAAGAACCTTTAGGAAACGCAGTTCACACGATATTCACGGAGGATGTGACTGGGAAAAACGTTCTTGTTACAGGTGCCGGTCCAATAGGTCTTTTAGCAATCGAAGTGCTTAGGGTGGCTGGTAGCGCAAAGATAATCGTGAGTGAGATCAACTCGTACAGAAGAAATCTTGCAAAGGAAATCGGTGCTGATGTTGTCGTAGATCCATCTAACGAAGATCTTGTGCGTGTTGTAAAAAGTGAAACAAATGGTGATGGCGCGGATGTACTTATAGAAATGAGTGGGAACGAAAGAGCTCTTATCGATGGTCTTACAGCTCTTACACCTGCCGGCAGAGCTTCGTTGCTTGGCGTCTACAATTCGGATGTGAGCATTAACCTCAACGATATGGTAATATTCAAAGCGATTAGGATTTACGGCATAACCGGACGTAAGATGTTTGATACATGGTACAAAATTGGAGATCTACTCAAGAATGGAAGATTGGATCTATCAAAAGTCATAACCCACACCTTTGATTTTGAAAATTATGAAAATGGTTTTCAATTGATGGAAGAAGGTAAATGTGGCAAGATCGTGCTAAAACTTTAAGGAGGTGGCAAAGATGTTTGAATGGAACATCTTAAAGGATGAATTAGAAGATCTGAAAAAAAAAGGGTTGTACACACATATAAGAACCCTTGAGAGTCCACAAGGTGCATGGCTTAAAATAAGTGGGAAAAAGGTTTTGAATTTGTGCTCAAATAATTATCTCGGATTGGCAAACGATGAAAGGTTGAAAAAATCTTCCGTCGAAGCTGTTGAAAAATGGGGAGTAGGTCCTGGAGCAGTTCGAACGATAGCCGGTACGCTTTCTTTGCATGAAGAAGCGGAGAAAGAGCTTGCCCACTTCAAGGGAGCAGAGTCGGCTATGCTGATTCAATCTGGTTTCAACGCTAACCAAGCTGTTATTCCTCCTATTGTTGGAAAGGAAGATCTTATTTTTAGCGATGAATTGAATCACGCATCCATAATAGATGGTTGCCGTTTGTCAGGAGCTAAGATCATCAGGTGGAATCATCTTGACGTAAAAGATCTTGAAGAAAAGCTAAAAACTCATCCTAATGCACGTAGAAGATTGATAGTAACCGATGGCGTTTTCAGTATGGATGGAGACGTTGCGCCTTTAGACGATATCGTGAAAATAGGCGAAAAACACAATGCACTTGTCATGGTAGACGATGCACATGGCGAAGGTGTGCTTGGACCAAACGGACGTGGAATAGTTGCGCATTTTGACCTTGAAGGAAAGGTTGACATAGATGTTGGAACCATGTCAAAGGCTTTTGGCGTTGTAGGAGGATATGTTGCTGGGAATAGCACTTTAATAGAATACTTAAAACAGAAGGCTCGACCGTTTCTTTTCTCAAGTGCCCCAACTCCGGCCGATGTGGGTGCAGTTCTTGCAGCGGTAAGGGTCCTTCAATCAAGCGATGAACTTGTTAAGAAACTTTGGAGCAATGCAAATTACTTTAAAAAGGAAATGCAAAGCCTTGGATTTGATGTTGGACACAGCCAAACTCCAATTACCCCTGTAATGTTGTACGATGCAAAAATTTCAAGTGAGTTCAGTAGAAAATTATTTGAAGAAGGAGTTTTTGCCCAATCGATAGGCTACCCAACTGTTCAAAAAGGGAAAGCTCGCATCCGTGTGATGATCAGTGCTGTTCATACAGAAGAGGATCTGAAATTTGCTTTGGAACGCTTTAAAAGGGTGGGTAAAGAACTCAATTTGATATGATTTACAAGGCAAGAAGAGGGATCTTCTTGCTTCACCCAAACTTTTTTATGATATAATTTAGAAAATTTCGACCTTAACAACTTTTGAATGGGGTGTTGGTGTGAAAAGAGTTCCAATAATCTTGCTTGTTTTGCTCGCATTTTCATTTGTTGCAATGGCTGTCAATTTTGAGTCAAAAGTTCTTTCAGATTACAAGGGTTATGTTGATGTTTTTAACAATTACATATCGACGTTGGAGAAGACCGGCAAGCTTGATGTCAATCCCACGACTTCGTTGCAGCATGTGGTTTACACGATAGTCAACGATCTGGAACCAGCGGCTTATTACAGATGGATTAGGATAAGAAGTTTTCAAATACCATCCGGAGCCATGGGGAACTTTTTAAACATCGACATGCAATACATATCCAAAAACATATACGAAAGGTATAAATCAAACGATCCTGTTGAAAATATAAGCCTTTCAGCTTTCCTTGTTTATGCGGTGGGAACTCTTTACAGAGAGAATATAGGGCAAACGGATTTTCCCAAATCCCCAACTTTTGCCGAAGCTGTTTTTTCTTTGACGTCCTTGGTAAGTAAAGATGCTGCAGATGTGACGAAAATTTATATTCAAAAATCAATAGGAGCAGATGGAAACACGATTGGTAATTACTCTTACAAACAAGTAAATTTGAAAAAGATCCTTTCCCTTTCACTTGCAAAATATTATGGTGGTAAACTTCCTGCGGATCTTTCTGATGCCATCAAAAAGATCGATTTCAAAGTTACTCACGTTGATGAGCTTAACATTGGAAATTCAATTGCTCCGTTGGTCTCACAATCGTTGACTCAAGAGGATATCAACAAAGCAGTGGATGAATTTCAATCACGAGTCTCCAAATCCATGGGCAACACCGCGAGAATGATAAAGCTTTTCATTTCAACGGGCCAATCAACTTCAGCAGCTGTTCAAAAAGCCCTTTCATCTTTGAAATCTTCGTTAAAGATTCAAGAACTACTTGCCGCTAATGTGGTTAAAAGTAGTGTATCGAGGAAATTCAATAACAGAATCATTAAATTGGAATATAAATTGGCGAGCCACAGCTCATCCTCAGGGAACCTGTTATTTTGGAGATGGCTGATATACGCCATTTTACTTTTGTTTTTCATTTTTTACAAGCCTCAAATTATTAAACATCTTTTGTTTGTGATTTTGGCTTTTGAAGGGGTAATGATTCTCTTTGGTGTGGATCCAATGTTAAACCGTTTCGATTCAACTATGTACGGATTCTTGTTCGTGATGACTGCTTTCTTTTCAACACTTTCGTGGTTTGGCATTTTATCATCCAAGAAAATGCTTCCAATCATATCTTCCAGTGCTGTTTTAGCACTCTTTGTGTCTATGTTGTTTGTACCTCTTTACAGCGACTTGCCATCCACTAAAATGTCTCAAAATAAGGCATTTTTGAGCAGCCCTTATATGAAAATGTATGAAAATGAACTTTACGGCGAAAATGGTATTTTAACTTATCATCTTAAAAATTTGAATTCGAATTTGATATCTTTAAGGCTTGATCCATACAATTTTACTTCACAAACCCTTTCTTCTTATCTTTCGTTAACGAAGAAGGCGGGTGCTTACAAAGGGGTGATTTCATACCCTGCAGCGCTTCGTATCAACATGGATAGGTATTCTCCTTATTTCGGATACAACAACGTTGCAACTGCCATGAGTTCCATAAGAATTGTGCAAGAAAGAGCAAAATCGGTTTTGAGTGATATCCAAAAGCGTTTGAATTTGATAAAGATACGTGAGGGGATGTTTGCTCAAACACTCGATGAAATATACACTCTTTCTGCGCCGTCTCTCCGAAATGACATCGGCAATAACGTTAAAAAACAGATCTCATCTGGTAACCTCAAAGAAGTATCGAAAAGTATCGATGGGATAGTGAAGAAAGCTGATCTACTTCCAGAAAAAGCACCAAATGTCCATTTTTTCCAAACACGAGAAGGATCAAAGCTTTTCATATTGATTTCGTTACTGTTGATATCCGTGACATTTTTCAAAAGAAATTGGATTTACAGATTCACATTTTCGATAATCACAGCGGTGGGGGCGCTCATGCTGCTAACGCCGAAAGCTGTAGAATTCTTTGTTGAATACGGTTTCCCAACGTATTCTCATATTCTTCAAAGTGGAGAAGGGCCAAATAAGGTGATGATCTTGTTCACGGTCATCATCAGCCTTTTTGTAGCCTTTGAGGCGCTATATACGCGCCTTTCTGGTAAAAAAACACTCAAGAAAGAGGAGGGAAAAGCATGAAGAAGTACATTGTGGCATTTTTAGGATTAGTGCTTGTTTTGGGCACAATGGGTGCTGCTATATCGGTGTTCTTTGTCACTGATACAGGTGGTTTAGGTGACAAATCGTTCAACGACAGTGCATGGGCTGGTGTGGAAATGGCAGCCAAAAAGTATAACGTAACTGCAAATGTTATACAGTCATACGAGCAAGCGGATTACATTCCAAATCTTACGGCTGCAGCCCAGGTTTCGGATGTAGTCGTTGCAGTTGGGTTCATGATGCAAGATGCACTTGCGAAAGTTGCACCACAATTCCCAAATACGAAATTCATATTCATAGACGGTGTTGTAAAGTCACCAAATGTTGAAAATTTCCTGTTTACAGAGCAAGAAGGAGCATTTCTTGTTGGATATTTGGCTGCTGGAATGACAAAGACAGGTAAAGTGGGCTTTGTAGGTGGAATTCCGATACCACCTGTTTTAAGATACCAATATGGATACGAGTCCGGAGTTGAAACGTACAACGTTCTCAACGGTACAAATGTTCAGGTTCTTTCGGGGTACGTTGGAAGCTTTGACGATCCAGCCTCAGGGAAATCCATGACCAACAGCCAATTTTCTGAAGGCTCCGATATCGTTTTCGCAGCAGCAGGTTTGAGTGGTCTTGGTACCATAGAAGCTGCGAAGGACGCTGGAAAAGGTCATTTTGCAATTGGTGTCGATCAGGATCAAGATTACTTGGCTCCAGGATATGTTCTCACGAGTGCCATGAAGAGAGTGAATATTGCCGTTTTTGATGGAATTAAATCCGTTGTTGAAGGAACATTTAAAGGTGGTACGATCACTTTGTCTTTGAAAGATAATGGTGTGGGCATGAGTCCGATGACTTATACAAAACAGCTTGTTCCCAAAACACTTCTTCATCAAATTGATGTTTTAAAGAAAGCCATAATAGATGGAAGTCTTGTCGTTCCAAACACAAAAGAAAAATTTCAAGCTTTCCAAGTACCACAAATTCAGTTTTGAAATATGGTAGGGGAGATCTTCCCCTACCTTTTCGTGTTCGAAAGGATGGTTTTTGTGGAGAAAGGTAAAAAAGATTACTCAGATTACGCTGTGGTTATGGAACAAATTGTTAAAAAATTTCCAGGTGTGCTCGCTAACGATCATGTCGATCTTTTTGTGAAACGTGGTGAGATACACGCACTAGTTGGAGAAAATGGCGCGGGAAAAACCACGTTGATGAGCCAACTTTACGGTCTTATAAATCCAAATTCTGGGAAAATTTACATAAATGGTGTTGAAACTAAGATAAAGAATCCAAATGATGCGATAACTGCGAAGATAGGAATGGTTCATCAACATTTCATGCTCGTTGATAGGCTGAGCGTCGTTGAGAATGTCGTTTTGGGAATGGAACCTTCGAGAGGCCCATTTTTTGCGATAGATAAGGCCAGGGATCAGATAAAGAAATTGTCTAAGAGATTTGGACTCTATGTTGAACCTAATGCGATCATTGAAGACCTTCCGGTTGGCTCTCAACAACGTGTTGAGATTATAAAGGTGTTGTACCGTGGAGCGGAAATTCTTGTCCTTGATGAGCCAACTGCCGTTTTAACTCCTCAAGAGACGGAAGAATTGTTTAAGATCCTTAGAACTTTAAAATCCCAGGGGAAGACTATTATATTCATAACGCATAAACTTCATGAAATTATGGCTGTGACCGATTCAGTGACGGTTATGCGTCTTGGAAAAGTTACAGGTATTGTCAAAACGAGTGAAACAAACTCAAGGGAACTGGCGCGTATGATGGTTGGGCGCGATGTTCTTTTACGAGTTGAAAAAGATAAAGCCAAAGTTGGTACTGAAATATTCAAGGTTGAAGATCTTCATGTTAAAGAAAATAGGGGAATAGAAGCCGTAAAGGGTGTTAACTTGTCTGTAAGACGTGGTGAAATTGTCGGAGTCGCTGGAGTCGCTGGCAACGGACAAACCGAACTGGTAGAAGCGATCACCGGTCTAAGGAAGGTTGAAGAGGGCCATGTGATTTTCAAAAAAACGAATATAACAAACATATCGCCTAAAAGACGCCGTGAAATGGGAATGGGCCACATTCCTGAAGATCGTTTGAAACACGGTTTGGTAACTTCTTTTCCGTTGTATTATAATTTCATCTTAGGCAGACATGACAGCCCTCAATTTTGCGATGGAAGTTTTCTTAAGATGCCAGAGATCAAGAGGTCTTCTGAAGAGCTTGTGAAACGTTTTGATGTGAGACCTCCTTCGATAGATATCCTCGGTGCAAATCTAAGCGGTGGAAACCAACAAAAAGTGATCATAGCACGTGAATTTTCGTTCAATCCGGATTTCATGGCTGTGGCACAGCCAACACGAGGATTGGATATAGGCGCTATCGAATTCATACACAAGACCATTATTTCGATGAGGGACAAAGGTGTTGGGATTTTGTTGGTATCCATGGAACTCGAAGAAATTTTTTCTTTAAGTGATCGCATACTGGTTATGTATGAAGGTCAAATCATGGGTGAAGTTACTCCAGATGCAACATCAACAGAAGAAATTGGTTTGATGATGGCTGGTCATAGATTGGAAGATCTTCGCGCTCAGGAGGCTTGAGTATGGTAAGTAGACTAAAAAAATTCTACATGAATGACAAAATAATAGTTCCAGTAATAGCAGTCGTTGTTTCACTGTTCATAGCAGCAATTGTAATGCTTTTGATCGGTAAGAACCCATTCATAGCTTATGGAGCTTTGATCTATGGGGCATTTGGAACAGAAGGTGCTCTGATCAACAACATAATGAAAGCAACTCCGCTAATACTTACAGGACTTGCCGTTGGCTTTGGCTTTAGAGCTGGGTTGTTTAACATAGGTGCCAACGGGCAACTTATAATAGGTGCTTTGCTGGCCACTTACGTTGGAGCGCATATGTCAACATTTCCATTTTATCTTTCGATTCCACTTACGCTTGCAGTAGGAATGGTTGGAGGGGCTTTATGGGCGGCAATTGCCGGTTGGCTGAAAGTTGCCAGGGGCGCACATGAAGTTATCACCACGATAATGCTTAATTACGTAGCCGTTTTTATTGCCAATTTTGTGGTTAACGGTCCTTTCCAAGCACCGGGAGGTGTTCCAAAGTCTCCCGAAATAGCGTATTCTGCAAGATTTCCAGATTTACTTACAACAGGTGCCACCTGGCTGAGTGCAGGCATATTCGTTGCCCTTGCCGCAGTAGCAGTTGTTTACGTGATAATAGAAAAAACCAAAACAGGTTATGAAGTGAAAGCAGTTGGTCTTAACCCATATGCTGCCGAATATGGTGGAATAAGCATATCGAAAAACACCATTTTAGCCATGGCTATAAGTGGAGCCCTTGCTGGATTGGCTGGAACTATGCAGGTAATGGGAGTGTATTACAGATACCTTGGATCTCTCGGAGGTGGTATGGGATTTGATGGAATAACCATTGCTTTGATAGGACAAAATGATCCCATTGGAATTGCATTTGCTGCCTTTTTGATCTCATCGATAAGAACTGGTTCGAATCAAATGCAGATTGCCGGAGTTTCGAAGAACATCGTCATAATAATACAAGGCATAATCATCTTTCTCGTGGCAGCCAATAGGCTTGTGAAAAGCCTCATGTTCTGGAAAAAAGGAGCTGAAGAAGCATGAATGCGTGGATACAAGCGATCATAAACGTCTTTATCAACCCTATTTTTTACAAATCTACGCTTA
This sequence comes from Mesoaciditoga sp., assembly GCA_015491995.1. Taxonomy (GTDB): domain Bacteria; phylum Thermotogota; class Thermotogae; order Mesoaciditogales; family Mesoaciditogaceae; genus WGFY01. The sequence continues at coordinate 8,166 of WGFY01000048.1, read as the reverse complement.
ATCAGTCGACACCTTTGATATTCGCTGCACTTGGAGGGGTTTACAGTGAAACAACCGGTGTTGTTAACATAGCTCTTGAAGGAATAATGCTCATAGGAGCATTTGGTGGGGTAGTTGGAAGCTATTTTACCGGTAATCCATGGTATGGGCTTGCGGTTGCCCTTTTGCTTGGTGTGTCCATGGCCGCCCTTCACGCATGGGCATCCATAAGGTATTCCGGTGATCAAATCATAAGCGGAGCCGCAATCATTTTACTTGCTCAAGGCATAACGGGATTTTCACTTGTGGAACTCTTTGGGAAACCAGGTTCCACCGATTTGGTTAGATCTATTCCATTGGTGAATCTTGGAAGTTTTGAAAAAACACCTTTCTTTGGAAAGATATTCGGTTCTCTTTCTCCACTTGTTTACATAGCTTTTGCGTCCGTTATTTTCAGTTGGTACTTGATATACAAAACAAAACTCGGGCTGAGAATGCGTTCTGTTGGCAACAACCCGGAAGCTGCAGATACATTGGGAATTAACGTCTACAACATTCGATATTTTGGAGTTCTCATGAGTGGTATTTTAGCAGCATGTGGAGGGGCTTTCTTAAGTATAGGTGAGTTAGGCCAATTCACTGAAAATATGTCAAATGGTCGTGGGTTTATAGCATTAGCGGCTATGATCATAGGAAATTGGAGTCCAACTGGTGCGATGTGGGCCGCGATTTTATTTGGTGCAGCATCTGCCTTCAACGATCAACTTCAGAGTCAAGGAATACTCCACCTTGCCACTAACACTCAATATCTCTTTGGCATGATACCTTACATCATAACTTTGATAGTAGTTGGAGGGCTAGTTGGGAAGAGTCGTGCTCCTAGTGCAGATGGTATACCTTATATCAAGGATTGAGAGAGTTGAAAAAAGATACGAAATTGGAAGCTGCCCTTGAATTGAAAAAAAAGATAGAACAAGATTTGGGAGTAAAAAATCTGAAAAAGGAGGCATTTCCAAGAGGAGATCAGACTATTCATTCAAGACCTTCTTATCATTTTGATTTTGAAAAGATAAAAACTCTAAGTGATCTTTACAATTTGGATTTCAACGTTTCAGATGGAATGATAGCTGATTTGATCGAAAATTCTTCTCTTTCCAAAGAAAAACAGGGTTTTGTGTTTTTTCTTAAGAAGGAATTGGATAAAGCGCTGGAGATTTTTTTAAGTCATGAAGATCCAGAATCAATGTACAACGCTTTTTTTGTCATGATAAGTAGCGGTGACTTGAAAGGTGCCTTTAAACAAGCAATAAAATTAAAGAATGTTTACCCACTTTTACCGTTAGGATATTTGGCTCTCTCACATGTTCTGTTCTTTCTTGAAGATGAGCGCTGGGAAGAGTCCTTTAAACTTTATCTTTCAATGTCGAATGATAAGTTGGCACAATTTATTTGGGGTGTTTTTAACAATTCTACAAATGTAAAGTCAGTTCGTGATGATCCCAGAAGATATCTTTTGAATATAGGAATGTACGATTCATCTGATAAGATTCCTTCAAAAGAAGTTTTATTTGAAAAAATATGCGAAAGATCTTACAACGCTTGTAGTAGGGCGTTTTGTAACGTCGTTAAGATAGAAAGTAACGTGGTTGAAGAAAGACACGATGAAAATTGCGTATTTGCAGATTATACAGATGCGCTTGATCTGTACTTTAAAGGGGATTTTTCAAAAGCGCTTCTCCGTCTTCCAAAGATAAAAGATCCAGAGTTTTTATACTTGGAAGCGTTGTGTCACTACTCTTTGGATGAACCAGATGGATTTAATTCGATCATGGCTGAAATAACAAAGATTGAACCGAAATCAACGTTCTTTTTATCTCTTTCAAGGAATACTGTAAAAAGCGTTGGGATGGCAAAAAAAAGTTCTTCTATATTGGAGATCAAAATTTCAAGTTTGGGAAAAGATTATCACGTTTCTTTGAGAAAATTCATGTTTGAATTTTCACGGCTTAAGGGATATCTTCCTTCTAAGATCGACTTTGGCTTAAAAATTAGAAAATATCATATAATGAGAATGTTTTTTGGATACAGAAGTTGCAAGGGGGTGTACTCATAAATTGAAAAGAAATGAAGCAATTGAATTGGTGAAATCACATGTTGATTCAAGAAATTTGGTGAATCATATGATAGCTACGGGTGCTGTTATGCGTTCTTTAGCTGAGAAACTTGGCCATGATGCTGAACTATGGGAAGTCGCGGGAATATTGCATGATTATGACTATCCTGAAACCAAAGATACGCCTCAAAAACACGGTGTGATCAGCGTTCAGCTCCTTAAAGAACATGATCTTCCTCAAGATGTTTACAATGCGATACTTGCCCATTGTGATAAAAAACCTCGTGTGAAGCCCATTGAGAAGGCGATATATGCTGCCGATCCAACGACTGGATTCGTGGTCGCAGCGGCCCTTATACGTCCAGAAAAGAAACTTGAACCTTTGGATGTGAAATTTTTGACGAAGAAATTCAAGCAAAGAGCATTTGCAAAAGGTGCGAGCAGGGAGCAAATGCAAACTTGCTCTGAAATAGGATTGAATCTCGAAGAATTTTTTGGGTTAGCGTTAGATGCTATGAAGGGTATTCATGAAGAAATTGGCCTTTGAAAAGGAAGTGAGTTTGAATGAGTAACATGTTGGGAAAAATTGAAAATGAAACGATCAGAGCCAAAGGATTTTTATTCAACCCGAAAAAGAAAGCCATAACAAGATCAAAAATTGCTTCGATGATAGATCATACATTGCTTTCTCCGGATGCCACCGATTCTCAAATAGAAAAACTTTGTATTGAGGCAGTCAAGTATTCTTTTCATTCTGTGTGTGTGAATCCAACAGATGTTCCATTCGCGTCTAAACAATTGTTCGGCACAAATGTCAAAGTTGCAAGTGTAGTCGCTTTCCCTTTTGGTGCAACGGCAGCTGAGATTAAAGCGAGCGAAACAAGATGGGTTGTGGATCATGGAGCGGATGAAATAGACATGGTTATAAACATAGGCGCACTTAAGGACTCTAAATACGATGATGTTTTTGATGATATAAAATCCGTTGTGGAAGCCGCGAAAGGAAAAATTGTAAAAGTTATAATAGAAACTTCTTTGTTGAGCGTTGATGAAAAAGTAGCGGCTTGTGTGATTTCTAAAGAGGCTGGCGCGCAATTCGTCAAAACGTCGACCGGCTATTCAAAGGGGGGTGCTGTCGCAAAAGATGTGGCTTTGATGAAATCGGTAATTGGAGACAAAATGAAAGTTAAAGCCTCTGGAGGGATTCATACTTTTCAAGATGCCGTTGAGATGTTTCAAGCAGGTGCAAGCCGAATAGGAGCATCACGTTCTGTCGATATCGTTACAAATACAAAATGAATGTGTGAGGTGATAAAATGAGCATAACAGATAAAAGTGTAAAAGATTTTGTTGAAGAAGTTTCAAATAAATCTCCTACACCAGGTGGTGGAGCTGTGGGAGCCGTCGTGGCCGCGTTGGGTGCTGCGTTGTTAGAAATGGTTGCACAGCTGACAGTTGGAAAAAAAGGCTATGAAGATTATGAAGTTGAAATGGAAAGGGTAATCAGCGAGGGTGATTATCGAAAAAAGAAACTGCTTGAACTTGTGGATGAAGATATTGAAGCTTTTAACGAGGTCATGAAGTCCTTAAAGCTTTCCAAGGATACGTTAGAAAAGAAGAAAATTCGTTCAGAAAAATTGCAGGAAAGTCTTAAAAAAGCTTGTGAGGTTCCTTACAACTTGGCACTTGAAATATCCAAGCTTTGTCCATCGGCAGAATCGGCAAATGAATTTGGAAATAAAAATGCCAAGAGTGATGCCGAAAGCGCAATAGCTCTTTTGGAAGCATCTTTTAGGTGTGCTTTGGCCAACGTGGAAATAAATCTCAAATCCATAAAGGATCATGAATTCGTCTCATCTATGGAAGAGGCGGCAAGAGAACTCGAGGGCAAAATTGAGAAATGTGTTTCAAAATGCAAGGGTAATTGATTTGTTTTTGGTATAATCACTCAAGAATTCAACATTTTGAAAGGAGGCTTAAAATTGAGCATTTTGATAATAGTGATGGTTTCGATTTACGTGGCCGTATCTGTGGGGCTCATTTGGACTGTGATGATGCAAATGTCTAAACATGCTGGATTGGGAGGCGCCTTCGGTTCCGGTTCTCTTTACACGGTGTTTGGTAGAGAAAAAGGTCTCGACACTCTTGGTAAGATAACGCTTACTTTGGCCATAACTTTTATGGCCTTAAGTGTGCTTGTCGCGTATGTTTTGAATCTCCCATCTATTCATTGAGAGGAAGATGGAATTGCTGAAACCTGAAGAACAACTTGAAATTTTGAAGAAAAATACAGAAGAAATCATCAGTCCAAAAGAACTGCTTGAAAGATTGAAGAGTGACAAGGCGTTGAGAGTGAAGCTCGGAGTAGATCCGTCACGGCCCGATCTCCATTTAGGCCATGCTGTGGTTTTGAGAAAGTTGAGAGCATTTCAAGATTTGGGTCACAAGGTGGTTCTCATAATAGGTGATTTTACCGCTAGAATAGGTGATCCTTCTGGAAGATCCAAAACTCGTCCCATGCTTTCTGCGAAGGAAGCGAAAGAAAACGCTGTGACTTATCAAGAACAAGCGTTTAAGATACTGGATCGAAGCAAAACGGAATTACGTTTTAACTCAGAATGGTTAGAACCGCTGAATTTTGAAGATGTCATAAGGTTAACCGCGAAATACACGGTTGCGAGAATCTTGGAAAGAGATGATTTTGAGAAGCGTTATCACTCTGGAGAGCCCATCAGCATAGCGGAATTTTTGTACCCTATAGCTCAGGCTTACGATTCTGTGGCTGTGCAGGCCGATGTTGAAATGGGCGGAACCGATCAGAAATTCAACCTTTTGGTTGGAAGGAAATATCAAGAAGAGTTTGGTCAGAAACCGCAAATAGTCATGACCATGCCCTTAATAGAGGGAACTGACGGCAATTTGAAGATGTCTAAAAGTTATAACAATTACGTTGGTTTAAATGATATTCCTCAAGATGTTTACGGAAAGATCATGTCTATTCCAGATAGTTTGATGTTTAAATACGCAAAATTGTTGACCGATTTAGATGTAAAAGTCGCACAAAAGAAGATCAATTCTGGAGAATTGCATCCAATGAGTTTCAAGAAAAATCTCGCGTTTGAAATCACAAAATGGATTTACGACGAAAAAAGCGCTCAGAAAGCAGAGGATCGTTTTGTAAGGACATTTTCTCGGCATGAAATTCCGAATGATGTTGAAGAAATTGTTGGGATAAACGGTGTAAAACTATCTCAATTTCTTAAACAAATTGGGGCAGCCTCATCTTCAAGTGAAGCCAAAAGACTAATAGTTCAAGGTGGTGTGAAAATCAACAACACCATGATTAAAGATCCATTCCATGTGACAAGTTTTAAAGGGGAAGAGATATTGAGAGTTGGAAAGTTGAAATTCTACAAGATTAAAATCTCTTAACCCTTGAAATCCTTGTGGTGTGGTGGTATAATTCTAAAATGAATTGGAGATTAAGATGGGGGGTGAAGTGATTACACCCGCGCTTCCCGATCTTCAAAGTCCACTATTAAAGAAGGAGGATGGTATAAATGAGAAAAAGCCTGACAGTAGTTGCTGTTGTTGCCATTTTGTTGGTAGCATCATTCGCCATAGCTGCAAACTATTCGGATGTATCAGCGAACAGCATCTACGCTCCGGCCGTAGAAGCCCTTTCCAATGCTAAGATCATGATGGGCTCCAATGGACTTTTCAATGGTTCTGCAGCTGTTAATCGCTATCAATTGGCACAAACAGCGTACAATTTGCTCAACTATCTCGAAAAAGATCCAATTCTTGCAAAAGAGCAAGACATAACCGCTCTTCAGATGGTTGTTAATTCAATCGTCAAAAAGCTTGGCGATACCAATTCCATCGTCGCTAATCTTCAAACGGAGGTAAAATCCCTTAAAGTTATCGTGGATGAATTGAAGGGAATGCCTGATTTATCCAAGATCGTGGTGGGCAACACGCAGTCGATCGACACTCTTCAAAGTCTTTTAGTTGATGTGAAAACGTCTCTTTCTTCTAAGATTGGTGACACATCTGCGAGTGTAAACAGAGCTCTTAAACTCACGAACATAAACAATCAGATGATTGCCAATCAATCTAAAGAATTAGCATCTGTCAAACAAGATGTCAAATCTTTGAAAGCAGCACAAAACAACGACGAACTTATGAAGACGAAGGGTGAGCTTGAAGCTGAAATAAACCAAACATCAACTTTTCTGTACAAAAAAATAGCCGTTGCCACAAAACCTGTAGCGGCCAACACGAAGGCCATTAAAGATTTGAAATCCCAGCTTGATTCTTTGAAGAAGACGGAGTCTGGTGATTACATAGCTTTGAACACATCGGTTTCCAGTGTAAAAGGTTCTCTTTCCAACCAAATCAGTTTCGTCAAGAATGATCTTGAGCATAGCAAAGTGCAGCTTTCAAGTCAAATTTCTAACACGAAAATTGCACTAGAGCAAGAAATTTCCAGCGCCAATAACAAGGCTAACCTTGCCATGTGGACTGGAGTTACCGGTATAGCAATTGGTGCAGTAGGGTTTGGAACGTTCTTGTACTGGGTTTGGTACTTGCGCTAGTAATCAAAACTTTACTATGAAATCCTCCCTGTTTAAAAGGGCGAATACAGAGAGGCTTATTAAAGAAGGGGGAATAAAAAAATGAAGAAACTTGTTCTTGTAATATCTATCGTTGCACTTTTTGCAATAGGCGCGTTTGCGACAAGTTATACCTTGACTCCATCGTTGTCTGTAAGTGGCTCTTACAGCTTCGGTTTCGTTCTCGGCAATCAGGGCATAGATCTGACAAACAGCTTGAGCAGCGATTTAAGTGTTAGTGCAGCTTGGTCGAGTAATTTTGGCACTTTTACGCAACCTGCAACTTGGACATTCGACTTTTCGCTTTTTGATTGGGGCTCAACCCCAACGATCAGTGTTAAAAGTGCGAAGTACGAATCCGTCGTCAACAGCTTGGACTTTGAAACTGCGTCCAATAGAGCGTTCAGTCCCATGTTCTGGAGTAACGGTTCCGCTGTTGGGCTTACCTACGTTTACAAACCGATGAGTGCTCTCACCACTCAATATCTCGATACCACCAACGATGGTGCATCGACGTCTCCGAGCACACCGTTATTTGCGAGCCCGTTCTTCAAAGACGAGGTTGCTGCTAATTACGCCGGAAGTGGTTACGCAGTTTCCGCGGCAATGTATTATGATGCTACAAATACGAACTTGTATAGCTACTTTGCAGGTCTCAATTACAGCGGTATTACAGATTTAACAGTTGATGCTGCGTTTGGCTCGGATCTTGCCAGAACGCCTGCTCCGGCTGCAAGTGAAATTGGTACATGGTTACCAGTTAGCGCGGCAACAGCTCCAGTTCAACAAATCGGTGTTGATGTGAACTACGCAAGAGATTTCGGTCTTACTGGAGCAGGTACGGTTAGTGTGAGTGCTGAATACAAATACTTCTCAAATTTCACGCCAAAATACGAAAAATTTGTTGATACCGATAGTGATGGGAATGCGGATAGCCCAGAATACGATGTCAATTCCAACAACGTGTACGGAAAAGCTTCGTACAACAACACTTTTGGGATTGTCACGATGAATCCTTGGATATGGGGAAATTATGATATCGCCGCATCTTCTCCAACCGCTGGATTTGGAATTAAATCCAGTTTGAACCTCGCCGCGGGTCCACTTACCGTTACCCCATCTGTTGATTATGAAGCGAATCTTATGCCATTTGCGGCCACCACGAAAACGCTTGATGTCGCCCTTTCAACAACCGTTAACAGCCTTAGCCTGGCTGGAGACGTGAATTGGGCGGATATGACGGCATTTGCCACTCCTACATGGAATGCAAAGGCGACCTATTCTGCAACTCCATTTACTTTGGAAGGATACGTTTCAAGTGAAACTTCTGGTCCAGCATACGGTGGGTATTACGCACAAGCCACGTATGCGGCTAAGATGTGGACTTACACAGGATTCTATGGAACTTTAAGTACGGATGCCAATGGTAATTACACGGTTGTCAATGCACCTTACTGG